>DATCMG010000701.1:0-4751 GCA_036563555.1 Roseomonas sp.
CGCGGACATCTGGTCGCGGCACTCGATCCTCTCATCCCGGCTCCGCCTTCGGCGGAAGACCCGGTGCAGGCCACCTATACCGGCACCCTGGCAGTGGAATCCGCCCATATCGACGATGACGCGAGGCGCGAGTGGCTGCGCGCGGCGGTGGAACGAGGCGAGGGCCTGCCCCGGCCCGCGGCGCCGGCCGACATCCTGCGGGACCTGATCGAGGCGGAGGAGTTCGAGGCCTTCCTGGCGCGGAAGCTTCCCACCAAGAAGCGCTTCGGCGCGGAGGGCGCGGAGGCGGTGGTCCCGCTGCTCCGGCGCGTTCTGGCCGGAGCCGCTGCCGCCGGGATAACGCGCGCGGTCATCGGCACCATGCATCGCGGCCGCCTCTCCCTCATGTCCAATGTGCTCGGCCGGTCGCTGGTGCGGCTGATGGCGGAGATGAAGAACGCCCACCCTTTTCCCGCCGACGCGCCGCGCGCGGGTGATGTGCCCTACCATCTCGGCCATGACACGGTGCTCACCTTCGGAGAGCGCGCGATCCGGGTCACACTCCTCTCCAACCCATCGCACCTGGAGGCGGTGGACCCGCTGGTCCTCGGCCGCGCCCGGGCGGCGCAGGATGTCATGGGCGAGGATGGCGCCGCGCACGTGCTGCCCATCGTCATCCATACCGACGCCGCGGTCGTCGGCCAGGGCGTGGTCGCGGAGTGCATCCAGCTTGCCGGCACGGCCGGCTACGGCACGGGCGGAACGCTGCATCTCGTCGTGAACAACCAGATCGGCTTCACCACCGAGATGCAGGAGGCTCGGACGTCCCGCCACTGCACTGGCCCCTGGAAGGCGGTGGATAGCGCAATCCTTCACGTAAACGGGGACGACCCCGTGGCTGTGTGCCGCGCGGCCGATATTGCCCTGGCCTGGCGCCAGTCCCAGCACCGCGATGCGGTGGTGGACCTGGTCTGCTATCGTCGCAGCGGCCACAATGAGATCGACGAGCCCGGCTTCACTCAACCGCTCCTTTACAGGCGCATTGCAGCCCATCGACCTGTCGCGCAATCCTTTGCCGATGCACTGGTCGCCGCTGGCGCCATTGACGAATCCTCCGTCAGATCCATCGCGGAGGCCGCCCGCGCAAGGCTCCAGTCCGCCTATGATGAGGCACGAGGGTTCCGCACGAATGAGAGCGGCTATCCGCCCCGGCCGGCGCCGGGCGGTCCGGAGACCGGCGTGCCGCCGGAGACGCTGACGCGCATCGCCGTCGCCCTGGCCGAACGACCCTCCGCGGCGCTGCATCCGCGCATGGATCGCATCCTGCGCCAGCGCATGCTTGAAGCGACTGGTATACCCTGGCCCTCTGCCGAGGCGCTGGCCTTCGGCAGCCTTGTCCTCGATGGCGTGCCGGTGCGGTTGAGCGGGCAAGACGTGATGCGCGGAGCCTTCTCCCACCGCCACTTCGCCATCCTTGATGCCACGACCGGGGAGCGTCATGTCGGGCTGGACCGCCTCTCGCCGGACCAGGCGCGCTTTCAGGCGTTCAATAGCCCGCTTTCAGAATACGCCGTGCTCGGCTTCGAGTACGGCTACAGCCTGGAGCGCCCGGAGGCGCTGGTGATCTGGGAGGCGCAGTTTGGTGACTTCGCCAATGGCGCTCAGATCGTCATCGACCAGTTCGTCGCCGCGGGAGAGGAGAAGTGGTGCGACCCGTCACGTCTCGTGCTGCTGCTGCCGCACGGGCTGGAGGGTCAGGGCCCAGAGCACTCCTCCGCTCGGCTGGAGCGCTATCTGCAGCTCGCGGCGCGGGACAACCTGCGCATCGTAAACCCATCCACCCCCGCCAACTACTTCCACCTGCTGCGAAGCCAGGCGCTCGGCCTGCATGACCGACCGCTGGTGGTGATAAGCCCGAAGAAGCTGTTGCGCCTTCCCGCCGCTGTGTCGCCGCTCGCGGATTTCGCGCCCGGCACCGGCTTCCGCCCGGTCCTGTCCACCATCCCTGCCGGTCCGGTGGACACGGTTCTGATCTGCTCCGGCAAGATCGCCTACGAACTGGAGGAGGAGCTCGTGGCGCGGGATGCGAAGAATGTCGCCGTCCTCCGGATCGAGCAGCTTTATCCCTTGCCAACCAAGGATATTTCGCTCCTCCTCCGCCGCTGGCCCCAGGCACGGATCTGCTGGGTGCAGGAGGAGCCGGAAAACATGGGTGCCTGGCACTGGATCGACCGTCGCCTCGAGGCGCTGGCAATGGAGGCCGGCCTGGACCATCCCCGCCCGGGATATGCCGGCCGGCCGGAGTCCCCTTCTCCCGCCGGCAGCTTCCATGGCGACCACGAGGCCGATCAGCGCATGGTCATAGAGTGCGCCCTGTCCGGCACTGCCGCGCCGGCGGCGAAGGCTGCCGAGTGAGCCCTGTTTTGCTTGGCCTGCGGGTCGTCGAGGTTTCGGCCTTCATCGCGGCCCCGATCGGCGGGATGACGCTGGCGCAGCTCGGCGCCGACGTGATCCGGATCGACCCGATCGGCGGCAACATCGATTACCGCCGCTGGCCGCTCTCGCCCGAGGGCACCAGCCTTTACTGGACGGGGCTGAACAAGGCCAAGCGCTCCGTCACCCTGGCGCTGAACAGGCCGGAGGGGCAGGAGATCGCGCGCGCCCTGATCTGCGCCCCGGGGGAAGAGTCCGGCATCCTGCTGACCAACCTGCCGGCCAGCGGGTGGATGAGCCACGCGGCGCTTTCGGAATCCCGCGCCGACCTGATCATGCTGCGGCTGATCGGCAATTCGGATGGGTCGGGCGCGGTGGATTATACGGTGAACAGCGCCAGCGGCTTCCCGATGGCGACCGGGCGCGGGGGGGAGCCGGTGAACCATGTGCTTCCTACCTGGGACATCGCGGCGGGGCTGTATCTCTCCACCGGGCTCCTGGCGGCGGAGCGGGTCCGGCGGCGGGAGGGGCGCGGGCAGGAGGTGGTGCTGGCGCTGTCCGATGTCATGCTCGCCTCGGTGGCGAATCTTGGATACGTCGCGGACGTGCAGGTGAATGGCGCGGTGCGTCCGCCGATGGGCAACGAACTCTACGGCGCCTTCGGCAAGGATTTCGTCACGGCCGACGGGCGGCGGCTGATGGTCGTCGCCATCTCCAACCGGCAATGGCGGGCCATCGGCAAGGTCACCGGCCTGGCGGAAAAGCTCGCGATGATCGGCCCCATGCTCGACCTGGACCTGAACGACGAGGGCGGGCGCTTCGACGCCCGGCACGCCATTGCCGCCGTCCTCGCCCCCTGGTTCGCCCGGCACAGCCTGGCAGAGGTCCGCGCATTGTTCGAGGGTAGCGGCATCCTCTGGGGCCCCTATCAGGATTTCGGCCAGCTCGTGCGCGAGGACCCGCGCCTTTCCACCGCCAACCCGCTCTTCTCCGAGCTGGACCAGCCCGGCGTGGGGCGCGTGCTGGCCCCGGGCGTGCCGCTCGCCTTCTCCGGGGCGCCCCGCCCCGATCCCCGCCCGGCCCCGCGCCTGGGCGAGCACAGCGATGCCGTGCTGGCGGAGGTGCTGGGACTCTCCGGCGCCGCCATCGGAAAGCTGCATGATGCCGGTGTGGTGGCCGGGCCCGATGGACGCTGACGGGAGGAGCATCACCATGACGGACGAGACCGAAATCCCGCTGGCGGATTACGACGCGGCGCTCGCGTCGGCGGAGCGGCTCTTCGATGAGGGGCGGCGCGCGTTGGCCGCGCTGGTGGCGCCCGGCGGCAAGGCTGATCCTGCGCTGCTGGACCGGCACCAGTTCGCCGTGCATGGGCTGGCCTGGCAGGCGGCCTATGTCGAGGCGCTGCGCCAGACGCTGCGTTGGGCGCGTGGATTGTCGGAAGCCGGCACCCTCGGCGCGGCAGAACGCGCGATGCTGCGGCTGGGCTTCGCCGAATATTGCGGTCAGCTCTCGGGCGGCATCCCGATGAGCCAGACGGAGGTGGTGCGGCCCGGCGATCTGGGCGTGCCGCCAGAGGCGGTGGCGCGCTTCCTTGCCGAGCCGGTGCTCGCGCGGCTTTCCCGGCCGGCGGCGCTGGAGGCGGCACGGTTGACGCTGTCGGATATGGTGGCGGCCGGCGATTACGGCGCCGTGGGGATTGAGGACGAGGCTCTGGAGGCGACGCGGGCGGAGTTCCTGCGCTTCACCGCCGCCGAGGTGACGCCGCATGCGCAGGGCTGGCATCAGCGGGACGAGCTGATCCCGATCGAACTCGTCGGCAAGCTGGCCGAAATGGGCGTCTTCGGCCTCACCATCCCCGAGGAGTTTGGCGGCCTCGGCCTGGGCAAGGTGGCGATGTGCCTGGTGTCGGAGGCGCTGAGCGGCGGGTATATAGGCGTCGGCTCACTCGGCACGCGCTCCGAGATCGCGGCGGAGCTGATCCGGCTGGGCGGGACGGCGGAGCAGAAGGCGCGCTGGCTGCCCCGCCTGGCCTCCGGCGAGACCTTGCCGACGGCGGTGTTCACCGAGCCCAACACCGGCTCCGACCTCGGCAGCCTCCGAACCCGCGCGGTTCGGGAGGGCGATGTCTACAAAGTTTACGGCGCCAAGACCTGGATCACCCATGGGTCGCGCTCGGACCTGATGACGCTGCTGGTCCGCACGGGCCCGGTGGGCTCGGGCTATCGCGGCCTCTCCATGCTGCTGGCGGAGAAGCCCCGCGGCACCGAGACCGATCCCTTCCCCGCCACCGGCATGAGCGGGGCGGAGATCCCCGTGCTCGGCTATCGCGGCATGAA
>DATCMG010000748.1:0-1563 GCA_036563555.1 Roseomonas sp.
CGGCTTCGGGGACGACTATTGGCTGGAGCGGGACCGGCATGGCGGCTTCCCCGTGGAACTCCACCAGGCGCTGGCCCGGGATGGCTGGCTGGGCATCTGCATTCCGGAGGAATATGGCGGCGCCGGGCTTGGGATCACCGAGGCCGCGGTGATGATGCAGGCGATTTCCGAATCCGGCGCCGGGATGTCGGGCGCCTCAGCCGTCCACATGAACATCTTCGGGCTGAATCCCGTCATCGTCTTCGGCTCGGATGAGCAGAAGCGCCGCATGCTCCCGCCCCTGGTGGAGGGGCGGGAGCGCGCCTGCTTCGCCGTGACCGAACCCGATGCGGGGTTGGACACCACGCGCCTGCGGACGCGGGCGGAGCGTCGCGGCGACCGCTACGTCATCCATGGGGAGAAGGTGTGGATTTCCACCGCCCAGGTGGCGGAGAAAATGCTGATCCTCGCACGCACGACGCCCATCGAGCAGGTCCGCCGCCGCACCGAGGGACTCAGCCTGTTCTACACCACGCTGGACCGCACCCGCGTGACGGTGCGGGAGATCGAGAAGATGGGCCGCATGGCCGTGGATTCGAACCAGCTCTTCATCGACGGGCTGGAGGTCCCGGCGGAGGATCGCATCGGCGAGGAGGGCCAGGGCTTCGCCTGCATCCTGCATGGGCTGAATCCGGAGCGGATCCTCATCGCCTCCGAGGCGCTGGGGCTGGGGCAGGCGGCGCTGCGGCGCGCGGCGGATTACGCGAGGGAGCGGCGCGTCTTCGGCCGCCCCATCGGCCAGAATCAGGGCATCCAGCACCCGCTGGCCGAGAACTGGATGGAATTGGAGGCGGCGCGGCTGATGGTCCGCCAGGCGGCCTGGCGCTACGATCGCGGGCTGGATTGCGGTGCCCAGGCCAATGCCGGGAAATACCTGGCGGCGGAGGCGGCGCTGAAGGCCTGCCAGCAGGCCGTGATGACCCATGGCGGCTTCGGCTATGCGAAGGAATACCATGTGGAGCGGTTCCTGCGAGAGGTGATGATCTGCCGCATCGCCCCGGTCAGCCCGCAGCTGATCCTGTGCCACATCGCGGAGAAGGTTCTGGGACTTCCCAAGTCCTACTGAAACCGCCGGCCCGCCCTGCTCTTGTAGCGGCAACGGAACCAGAACCCGGGGATGGAATGCTCGGTCGTGCGTGGAGACTGATCAAGGACGCCATCTCCGGCTTTGTGGAGCACGAGGCGATGACCCGGGGTGCGGCCATCGCCTGCTACACCCTGTTCTCCATTGCGCCGCTCCTGGTCGTCGCCGTCGCGATCGCAGGCTTCTTCTTCGGGCAGCAGATGGTGAACGAGGCCGTCTCGGCGCAGCTCACGGCTCTCGTCGGCAAGGAGGGTGGCCAGGCGATCGAAGAGGTGATGAAGGGAAGCTCGGACGATACCAGCGGCAAGGGCGCCGCGGCGCTGGTCGGCTTCGGAATTCTTCTCATCACCGCCTCGGGCGTCTTCGCGGAGTTGCAGGGTGCGCTCAACGTCATCTGGCAGGCCGAGGCGAAGCCGGTCTCGGTCACGGCACTGGTGCGG
>DATCMG010000751.1:0-2695 GCA_036563555.1 Roseomonas sp.
GCCAGGGCCGACGGAATGGTTGCCGCCGGAATGGTCGCGGCAGCCAGCACCGCCCCGATCAGGCCACGCCTGTCGATCATCGAACGCATCCTCCGGCATTTCTTTCGTTACGGCCGAGAGTGGCGCCCGCGCGGCCCCTGCACAAGCGCGCAACCATGGACGCCCGCCCGCCCCGGAACCACATTCCGCCACGATGCCTTTCCCCCGCCGCGCCCTGCTCGCCCTGCCCCTTGCGGCCTGCACGCCGCAACTGATCCCCGCCGGCCCCCGAATTGCGGATGCCGCCCTGGCCCAGGACGCCCTGACCATGGAAGACGGCGCCCGCCTTCCCCTCCGCGCCTGGCTGCCGGTGGCTCCGCCGAAGGCCGTGCTTCTCTGCCTCCACGGCTTCAATGACAGCCGCAACTTCATGACCGAGCCCGCCGAGGCGCTGAACGAGGCAGGGATCGCGGTCTATGCCTATGACCAGCGCGGCTTCGGCGGTGCCCCGAATCGCGGCGTCTGGCCCGGCGCCGCGACGCTCGCGGCCGATGCCGGTACCGCCGCCCGCCTCATCCAGGCCCGCCACCCCGGCGCGCCGCTCTTCCTGCTCGGCGAGAGCATGGGCGGCGCCGTCCTCCTCCTCGCGGCAACGGGTCCGAACCCGCCCCCGGCCGCCGGCTATGTGCTTCTGGCCCCCGCCGTCTGGGGGCGCGTGACGATGCCCCGCATCGCCGTCGGCCTGCTGGATGCGCTGGCCCACACCATCCCGCGCATCGCCGTTTCCTCCGGCGTGCCCGGCATCATCCCCACCGATAACATGCGGGCCCTGCGCCGCATGGCGCGCGATCCGCTGACCATCCGCGAAACCCGCGTGGACACGACCAAGGGCCTGGTGGACCTGATGGACGACGCCCTGGCCGCCGCCCCCCGCCTGGGCCCGAACACGCCCCCGATGCTGCTGGTCTATGGCGCGAAGGATCAGCTCGTCCCCCCCATCGCCACACGCGCCCTGCTGGACCGCGTGCCGCGGGACGCCCCGGCCCGCATCGCCTATTACACCGGCGTCCACCACATGCCGTTGCGCGACCTCCAGGCCTCCACGGTCATCGCCGACATGCTGGCCTGGATGGAGCGCCCGGCCGCGCCACTTCCTTCCGGCGCCGACGCGGCAGGCCTCACCTGGGCGAGGGCACCACTGCCGGAGTGGTGAGCCCCCAGCACCAGGCGGCAACAAAAATCCGGACAGCCGAGAGGCCGCTGAAGCATACCGGCAGCACAGACAGCTCCTCGCTATCGCATCAGGGCGCCTTCTCGCCCGCCGCCACCGTATCGGCCATGGTCGCACCACGGGCGCCGAGGGGCCGCTCCGGTCCTTTGGTGGTGTCCCTTTGGGTCTGGCGCTCCATTTCGGCGTCCAGCTCCGCCCCGGCCAGTACGATGGCCGTGGAAATCCAGATCCAGGTCATGAAGCCGATCACGGCGCCCAGGGAGCCGTATGTTTCATTGTAGCTGCCGAAATTGGCAACGTAGAAGGAGAAGGCTGCCGAGCCGAGCAGCCACGCAACCGCCGCGAAGGCGCCGCCCCAGCTGACCCAACGCCACTTTGCTTCGTCGCGGCTGGGTCCGTAGCGGAAGAGGACGGCGAGCAAGACGCCGACTGCTGCGAGCAGCAGCGGCCAGCGCAACAGCCGCAGGAGAAGCTCAATGGTCGGGCCAAGACCGATGAACCCGAGTACAACCGGCAACGCCACCACGGCGGCCATGGCCAGTAGCGCGAACAGGATCGCGCCCAGGGTGAAGGCCAGCGTGATCGCTGTGCGCTTAAGGAAGCTGCGCGTTTCCTTTTCCTCGTAGATGATGTTCAGCGCGTCAAAGACTGCCTTGGTCGCCCCGTTGGCGCTCCAGAGCGAAACAGCCAGGCTGGCGGCCAGGCCAAAGCCGAGAGTGCCACTGCCCTGCTCGGAGACGCGGCGCACCTGCTCCTCGATGATTTCCATGCCGCCGCCCGGTATCACCCCCGCGAGCGTGGCGAGATGCGCGCTGATGTCTGCCGGGTCGGCGAACAGGCCGTATAGCGACACAAGGGCGCTCAGCGCCGGAAAGAGGGCAAGCAGTGCATAGAAGGTGATGCCAGCGGCCTCGGTGAGCAGGCGGTCTTCCGAGACCTGCTGGAAGGTGCGGCGCAGGATGTCCCACCAGCCACGGGCAGGGATCTGGGATGGGGTTTCCGCGGCCTGCCCGCGGTCCCCACCGCCCTGGCGGGACGGTGTTTCGCTGCCGTTCCGGGCGGCGGCCGGGGTTGCCTCGGAAGCCGCGCCCTGGCGCGCCTCTTCCAGGCGGAAGCCCGCAGCCCTGAGACCGACCGAGGTGGCAATGGTGGCGAGAAGCGTGACCAGCCTTCTATTCTTCGTCTCCATGAGGTCCTCCGGCGGCGCGCATCGCCCGCTCCTTTGGTGACGGCCTTGGATGCGCGCGGCCGCGCGGCCTTGCCGCGATCAACGCCCGCGAGGCGGTTATGCTTCCACCCGTGCTCGGGGAAAGTGGCGCGACAGGGTGGTCCGCTTGGCGGCGGAACTCACCGGACAAGGCCGGGTACGGCCGTGCGGCAGCCGGGTTTGGTCTTCCTGGGGGCGTATTCGCTCGCTGACCCGAACCCACCGGACACCGTACCGGCACCAAGGGATACCTCCTCCCCGGCCTTTTCCCTAAACTG
>DATCMG010000753.1:0-4467 GCA_036563555.1 Roseomonas sp.
CCCCCATGCAGACCTTCCTGAGCTCATTGCCGCTTGCCCGCGAAAAGATCCTGCAGGCACAGTAGCGCCGGACATGCTCACCGGATCGGACATGCCCATCCGCCGATCCAGTAACCGTCAGATCAAGTCCATACTTCTACAATGTAGGGTTCGACGACGTTCAGCGCGGCGGCCACTGCCATGGCGGCGCCGAAGGCGTTGCCACCAGCCTCCAGGATCTCGCAGCCCGCCTGTGATGCACGCGGATGCGCGCTCGCCACCATGCCAGTGCCGCGCTCTTCCGTTGCGAGTGCAGCAGACGTCATCAGGTTCCCTCTCTGTCAGCCATCGGGCAGAAACAACCGGAGTATCCGTGACGGCCATGTTAGCTGCCAAGGCGGCTCCGCTCGCGTTGAAGCGGATGTCCTCGTCAGTCAGCACCTTCGGCCTTGAGGAAGGCGCGAGCTTAGGTCGACATCGATGACTGCTTCCGCCTCTCTGGCTCCCCAAAGCCGCCCTTCCGCTCTCGTGAAGGGTTTCGGATGCCGCAGGCGTCCGAAAGTCGCCGAGTATGCTCTCGACCGCGAAGGCCGCCGTGTCGGCGTCCACGCCGACGCTGACCCAACCCGCATTGGCGGAGAAGTCGTAGACGCCATAAGGCGCGACCTTGCCCAGCTCAGGCAGCTCGAAGTCGTGCACCCGCGCCGGCTCGGCTTGGCCTTTGGGGCGCAGTTCACGGCCGGGGTTCTTGAAGTCGCCGACCAGCTCCTTCTTCTTGGTGTCTACCGAAATAGCTGGCTGGCCCGCCGCGATCGCTGCCTGCACCGTGGCCTTGGTGTGGGCGAACTGGGCGTCGCGGTCGGGATGGCTCGTCCCCTCCCGGGTCTTGCGGTTGGCCTGGCAGCTGTAGCCCCGCTCGCGCAGCAGCAGGCCCACCAGCTTCTGGCTCACCGCGAAGCCGCGTTCGAGCAGCACCCGGGCGATCTGACGCTGGCTGCGGCTGACCCAGCGCAACGGCGTCTCCGGGTCACCATGGATGGCATCCTCAATCGGCGCCTCGAGGGCTGACGGCAGGTCCGGCTGCTGAGCGACCGCACGCTTGCGCCCGCCACCCGGGCGCCTGACCCGCGTGCCAATCGAGTTGGACCCGCTCTGTAATTCCACGATCGCCCGCCGGATCGTGCTGCGCGCCAGCCCGGTCGCCGCCGACGCTGCCATCACCCCACCATGGCCCAGCGCCAGCGCCTCGTTCGCCGCAAACAGCCGCCGGCCACGCTCGTCCAGGAACTTGCACGTCTGCTGATACCGCGCGCGGATGTCGTCAACCTCGATCACTCCAGCGGCTTACCCCACCGAGCCCGAGAACCGTCAGCCTCCATCTGCTCTGAACCGGAGACCAGCAATCACATCTGATTCAGTTACTTCGCATCGAGCCCTAAGCGTCGGAAGGCCAGGACAACCGAAACTGTTCAGCGCGCTGTCTCGCAGTGCTCATCCCAATCAGCGCTTCTCGATATTCCAGTAGAGCATCACCGGCGCATCCAGCACGCCAGAGATGCTGGCGCGCCGGGCGTAGGGCTGGTCGAACTGGCCAAGTACCCTGTGGGCTGCACCTCGGCCAAACGGCGGTGCAGCGCCTCCACAGCGGTCAGACGCGCGGGCTCGTCCACTGCCTCCACCACCGCGTTGCGCAGCCGCTCCGCATCCGCGTCGCAGGGCCAGCTTGGACTTGCTCCGGGGGACACTGGTGTAGAGCAGGTTCCTGGCCAGCATGGCGTGGTGCTGGGTGGGCAGCGGGATGATCACCGCCGGGTATTCCGAACTCTGGGCTTTGTGAATGGTAGTGGCATAGGCCAGCACCAGCTCGTCTAGCTCTCCAAAGCCGTAAGTGACCTTCCGTCCGCCCAGACGACGGCTCCTGGACAAGAGCGGCTATTCGATCCTCAATCGCCGGGCCACGGACGAGGAGGGCATCGAGCGATGGATGATACGCGACAGGTCGGCTACCGGCCGGACACCTTCGATCAACTCACCTTCCACGACGTGGTGCCTTCCTTCGATGGTGGAACGGATACACCCCGCGCCTATCTCGAGCGGTGCCTCGAAACAATCGCCGCGCGCGAGCCCGTGGTGCAGGCATGGGTGGTCACCAACAAGGAGGGCGCCCGCGAAGCTGCCGATGCCAGCACCAGGCGCTGGCGCAACGGGCAGCCGCTCTCACCGATCGACGGCATGCCCATAGGGATCAAGGATCTGATCGAGACGCGCGACATGCCGACGCAGATGGGCTGCGAGGCCTATCGCGGCAACTTCCCGAAGCGGGACAGCGCGATGATCCGCGCGCTGCGGGATGCCGGCGCCATCATTCTCGGCAAGACCGTGACCACGGAACTGGGCCAGGCGCATCCTGGCCCGACCACTAATCCTTTCAACCGCCGCCACACACCGGGCGGATCCTCTTCTGGCTCGGCTGCTGCCGTGGGGGCGCGCATGGTGCCGGCCGCCATCGGCACCCAGGTCGGCGGCTCCATCATCCGCCCGGCGAGCTATTGTGGGAACGTGGCGCTGAAGCCGACGCAGGGCGCAATCAACCGCGGCGAGCGTCAGGGGCTCTCCCAGAGCACGGCAGGGGTTCACGCCGGCTCGATCCAGGATATGTGGCTGGTAGCCAGGGCCATCGCCCTGCGGGCCGGCGGCGATCCCGGTTCCCCTTCCCTCTTCGGGCCGGACACGCCGCCCGCTGCCCGCGCGCCCGCACGCCTCATCGTGATGGAGGCGGAGGGCTGGGCGCTCCTCGACGAGGCATCGCGCCATGCCTTCGAGGGCGTGCTGGAGCAACTCCGCGCCGCCGGGGTGGAGGTGCTGCGACGGGCCGACGCGCCGGCCATTGATGCCTTTGAGCGGAGCATTGCCGAGGCGAAGAAGGTCACCAACGACATCGGCAGCTTCGAGACGCGCTGGAGCCAGCAGAACCTGATCGAGGCGCATCCGGACGGGGTCAGCCAACGCTTCCTCAACCGCCATGCGGCGGGCATGGCGATGACGCTGGAGGACTACCGCGCGCGGCTTCTCCAGCGCGAGGCGATGCGCCGCGCGCTCGCCGACCTAGCGCCGCTTGCCGACGCTCTGATCGCGCCCGCCTCCCCCGGCCCCGCGCCGGTCTGGGAGGGCGATCACCCGGGCGAGCCGCTGGCGCCGCGCCCGACCGGCGACATCGCCTACAACGCGGCTACCTCCGCGCTCGGCGTCCCCTGCGTCACCGTGCCGCTGACGGCCGTTCGCGGCCTTCCCATGGGCGTGCAGCTCATCGGCTTCCCGCACATGGATGCACGCGCGGCGGGCTTCGCGCGCTGGGCGCTGGAGACGCTGGAACCGGTCGTTACCTGAGCGGGCCCTGGTCGGGGGAGCGGCAGCGCTCCCCCGACCATCTCAGCCCCCGGGACGGATCCCCATCGCCACGGTGCGCTCGTCCATCCGCGGCTCATGCTGCAGGCCCCGCTTCAAGGCCCATGTGTTGGTGAGTTGTAGGAGCTGGATATAGGGCACCTGCTCCGCGTAGCGTGCCACGGCATCCCGCAGCAGTGCCTCGCGCCTGGAATCGTCCATGGTGGCGTTGGCGCGTGCCGTGAGGTCGTCCAGCGTCCGGTCGGAGTGGCGCCAGTGGTTGGCCGGCCCCATCAGGCGCTGGCGGTCATTCGTGCCGGCGATGTTGATGAGGTAGTTGGAGGCTTCGCCGGTCGAGCTGCCCCAGGCCGCCATCTGGATCGGGAACTCGAAGCGGGCGCGGCGTGGAACAAAGGCGGAGTAGGGCATCGCGTTCACCGCCGCGCGCACGCCGATGCGGGTCCACATCTGTGCCACGGCCTGCGTCAGCCGCGCATCGTTCGGCCAGCGGTCATTCGGGGTCGTGATCGTGAAGCGGAACCCGTCGGGATAGCCGGCCTCGGCCAGGAGGCGCCTCGCGGCTTCCGGGTCGAAGTGGTCTGGCCTGACGGCCGGGTTGTAGCCAAACGCTCCCTCCGGCAGCCATTGTCCTGTCGGCACGGCGGCGCCCTCCATCACGCGATCGGCCAGCGCCTGCCGGTCGACCGCTAGGGACAGGGCCCGCCTCACGCGGATATCCAGGAATGGGTTCCTCGGTAGGGGCGTCCCGGCGTTGTCCGTCACCTGCGCGTTGCCGCCCTCTGCGCTGTGTACCAGGGCGATGAACATGGTACGGAGGCTCGGAATCTCCGAGACGGTGATGCGGTCATCGCGCTTCAGCCGGGCGATGTCGCTGGTCGGAATCTGGTCGATAATGTCGACGTCACCCGAGAGCAGGGCAGCGGTGCGGGAGCCGTCATTCGGGAGAAACCGATAGTTTACCTGCGTCCATGGCTGCTTACCGCCCCACCACCCGTCATGACGCACCAGGACCGCGCGGTCGCCGTTGCTGTAGGAGGCGAGACGGTAGGGACCGGTGCCGATCGCCGCGCGGCCGCTGTTGTA
>DATCMG010000754.1:0-10782 GCA_036563555.1 Roseomonas sp.
AAGTAAGAGTAGGCAAGGCAACGCCCGCCTGTCGCGGTCTGACACCGCGGGTGCTAGGCCGTTCGCCGCCCATGGTGTAGGTGGGCAGCCTGTCCGCAGCGAAAGGGGAACCCGCCGTGACCTTCCCATCCCCCAGCCGCATCGCCTTCGGCATGCTCGTCGCTGCCGCTTTTGTCCTCATCCTCGCGCCCGTTGCGATGGTCATGGTGATCAGCGTGTTCCGGCAGGAGATCGTCTCCTTCCCGCCCTCCGGCTTTACGCTGGACTGGTACGTCAATGCCTGGGAGCGGCAGGAGTTCGCGCGCGGCTTCGTCACCAGCATGCAGGTCGCGCTTCTCGCCACGCTGATCGGTGTCCCGCTCGGCACCGCGGCCGCCTACGCCTTGGTACGCGGCAATCCTCCCGGCGCCACCGCCCTGAGCACCCTGCTCCTGGGCCCGCTTGCGGTGCCCGGCGTGGTGGCCGGCACTGCGCTCTACATGTTCTATCTGCGCGCCGAGTTCTGGCTGGACCGCGACATCACCTCCACCCTGGAGGGCTTGGTCGCCGCCCACGTCCTGCTCACCATCCCCTGGACCGTGCGCCTCGTCACCGCCAGCCTTCAGGGGATGGACCAATCCGCCGAGGAAGCCGCCGCCAATCTGGGCGCGCGCCCCTTCACCGTTTTCCGCCGCGTCACCCTTCCGGCCATGCGCCCCGGGATTATCGCCGCCTGCCTCTTCTCCTTTATCCAGAGCTTCGAGAACCTGGAGCTAAGCCTCCTGCTGGTCGGCCCTGGGCGGACCACCTTGCCGGTCGCCATGCTCAACTACCTTGAGTTCCGCGTGGACCCGACCCTGGCCGCCGTCGCCACCGTGCAGATCCTCCTCGTCGCCGTGCTGATGCTTGTCACGGATCGATTCGTCTCCATTGCGAGGACCGTATGACCCTCGGAGAAAACACCTGATGGGCAGCCTCGTCCTTGACGCCCTGGGCAAACGCTACGGCGCATCCACTGCCGTGGAACGCGTCGATCTCGACGTCAAGCAAGGCGAGATGGTCGCCCTGCTCGGCCCTTCCGGCTGCGGCAAGACCACCACGCTTCGGATGGTTGCCGGCTTCGTGCCTCCCAGCACGGGCCGCGTGCTGATCGGCGACAAGGACGTCACCCACGCGCCGCCTTATGCCCGCGACACCGGCATGGTCTTTCAGTCCTATGCACTCTTCCCGCACATGACGGTGGCCGAGAACGTCGCCTTCGGCCTGGAGATGCGCCGCGTGAACCGCGCGGATCGCGATGGCCGCGTTCGCGAGGCCCTGCGCCTCGTGCGCCTGGACGCGCTGGAGGACCGCCTGCCGCGGCAACTCTCCGGTGGCCAGCAACAGCGCGTGGCCCTGGCCCGTGCTTTGGTCGTGAACCCCGCCGTCTTCCTGCTGGACGAGCCACTATCAAACCTGGATGCCAAGCTGCGCGGCGAGGTTCGGATGGAGATACGCGCGCTCCAGCAGCGGCTCGGGCTCACGACCCTGATCGTCACCCACGACCAAGAGGAGGCCTTGACCATGGCCGACCGCCTCGTGGTGATTGAGCGCGGCCGCGTGCGCCAGGTCGGGACTGCCGAAGATCTGTACGAGCGCCCGGCAGACCCCTTCGTTGCAGGGTTCGTCGGCCGCTGCAACCTCGTGGAGGGGCGCCTGGAAGCCCCGGGCCAGTTCCGCGCCGAATCTGGCGCCCTGCTGCCCTGCGCGGCGGCGCCGGTGCTCTCCGGTCCCGCCGTCCTGGCGCTCCGGCCTGAGAACGTCTCGATCTCCCCTGCCGACGGGCCGGCGCGGCTGAAGGCGATCACCTATCTTGGACCGCAGACCGAGTACCATCTGGACCTTGCGGGAACGCCCCTGCTGGCGATCCGCCAGACCCCAGGGGGCACCGATCCGCTGCGCCGCCTCTCTCCCGGTGACGCCGTGGCACTTTCATGGGACGCTTCCGCCGCCCGGCTGCTGCCTGCGGCGCAAACCGACAAAGGAGCCTGACGCATGATCATCTCCCGACGCGCAACCCTGGCCGCCGTCGCCGCCGCCTCCGCGGGCCTGCCCGGCCTCGCCAGCGCCCAGTCCAAGCAGGTCGTCGTGGGCACCTGGGGCGGCGATTACGGCGAGTTGCTCCGCCAGAACATCGACGGCCCGCTCATGGGGCCGCAGGGTATCGAGGTGCTGCAGGATGTGGCGAACGCCGATCCGCGCAAGACCAAGATGCTCGCCGAACGCCAGGCCCGCCGCGGCACCATGGACGTGTCCTGCCTGTCCGACACCGATATGCACATGATGTCGTCGCAGAATACGCTGGATACGCTCGAGATGTCGCGCATCAAGCGCGCCGGCAGCATCGTCTCCAGCTTGCGTAAGCCTTACGCCATCCCGCATATCTATTCGGCCTTGGTCCTGCTCTACAATCCGGACAAGGTGACCACCGCGCCCACCTCCTTCGCCGATATGTGGGATCCGAAGTATCGCGGCCGTGTCGGGTTCTCGGACATCCTCTATTCCACCAATACCTTCGCGGCTGCCGTGGCGGGCGGTGGCGGCTTCAGCGATTACGGCCCCGCCAAGGACAAGCTGATGGAGCTCCGCTCCCTCGACGCCAAGATCTACCCCTCCAACGAGGCGCTTGCCGCGGCCCTGAAGGGCGAGGAGGTGTGGATGGCGCCGATGTGGCTCGCCCGCGGCTACATGTGGCAGAAGGCCGGGATCCCGTTGCGCCATGTCGTGCCGAAGGAAGGCGCCTACGCCATCGTCTTCGAGGCGGCGGTCCCGCGGAACAGCCGCAACAAGGATAATGCCTACACCTATCTCGATGCCATGCTGCAGCCGCAGGCCCAGACCGCCTTCGCCGACCGCATGGGCTACCTGCCCACCGTCACTGACGCTTCATTGCCGCCGGACATCGCGAAGCAAATCAGCCTGAGCGAGGCGGAGCAGGCGCGGCTGAGGGCACCGGATTACGACTATCTCCTGCGCTCCCACGCCGAAATCCTCGATTTCTGGAACAAGCAGTTCAAGGGCTGATCCGGTGGCCGCGCTCGTTCTTCCCGCCGGCGTGCTGGTTGTGCTGCTTCTCCTGGCGCCGATGCTGCTGCTCTTCCGCATCTCGCTCAACGAGTTCAGCCCGACCCAGATGATGGTGGAGGCGACGAGCGCGGCGAACTACCTCCGCGCCGTGCAGGATCCCTATTACCGCCAGGTCTTGCTCACCACCCTGGCCGTGGCCACGGGTAGTACATTGCTCACCCTCGGCCTTGGATTCCCAGCGGCCTATTGGCTCGCGCGCATGCAGGGGCGCGCGAAGAGCTTCTTCACCATTCTGGTCATGTTCCCGCTCCTCGTGGGCAATGTCGTGCGCGCCGCCGGCTGGCTGGCGTTACTCGGCAATGGTGGCGCCATCAACGCCGCGCTGCTCGGCCTGGGCCTCATCGCGGCGCCGCTGCCGCTGCTCTACAACACGGGCTCCGTGGTGGCCGGTATCGTTGCCGTGGTGCTGCCCTACATGATTTTGACGCTGTCGGCTGTCATCGAGGGCATTCCCCACCAGACCGAGGAGGCCGCCTCCAATCTCGGTGCAAGGCCTCTCACCGTCTTTCGCCGCGTCCTGCTGCCTCTCGCGCTGCCTGGCGTCATCGCCGGCTCCGTGCTGGTCTTCGTGCTTTGCATGAACACCTATGCCAGTGCCGTGCTGCTGGGTGGCCCGCAATTCAAGATGATGGCGCCAGCCGTCTACGACCAGTTCGTCCGCGGCAACAATTGGCCCTTTGGCGCTGCGCTCGCCTTTATCCTGCTCGGCTTCACGCTGGTGCTGACGGTGGTCGGCAGCGCTGTCATCGGCCGTCGCTACCGCCGCTAGAGAGGGAAGGGAACACGATGTCCGGCAACACTCAGGCGGATTCGCCAAAAGTCGGCACCGAGATTACCGCCAAAAATACCAAGCTCGGTATGCCGCCGGTGCCCGCCGCCACCTCGCGCGATCGTGGCACCGGCCCCTATCGCCGCCTGGTGCTGCGCGGCGCCACGATCATTGACGGCACTGGCGCCCCGCCCTGGGGCCCCGCCGACATCGTGATCGAGGGTGACCGTATCACCGCCATCACCCCCGTCGGCACGCCACGCAGGCCCATCAACCCGTCCCGCCGTCCACCCGCCGGCGACCACGAGATCGACTGCCACGGCAAATTCGTCACCCCTGGGCTGATCGACTGCCATACGCATATCGGCGTGCCCTACCACGCCCTGCACGGCGCAGTGGCACCCGCGGATTATGTCTACAAGCTTTGGCTGGCCCATGGCGTGACAACGGTGCGCGAGATGGGCTGCTTCAGCGGCCTGGACTGGGTGGCCGAGCTGCGCGCGGCCTCCGCCGCCAACCAGATCGGGGCGCCGCGGATCCGTGCGCATCCCTACTTTCCTGCCGTCAACGACATGCTGAAAACCATCCACACGCCTGACGAGGCGCGGGAGTGGCTGCGCCGCGCTAAGGACACCGGCGCGGATGGCGTGAAGTTCTTCGGTGCCCCGCCCGCCATCATGCGGGCCGCGCTGGACGAATGCGTGAAGCTCGGCCTCCGCACCGGTTGCCATCATGCCCAGCAGGCCGTCACGCGCATGAACGCGCTGACGACGGCACAATGGGGTCTGACCAGCGCCGAGCACTATTACGGCCTGCCCGAGGCTCTCTACGACGATCGTGTCGTGCAGGCCTATCCGCCGGGCTACAACTATAATGACGAGTATTTCCGCTTCTCCGCGGCCGGCCAGACCTTCCTGCAAGCCGCCGAGCCCGGCAGCGCCAAGTGGAACGAGGTGCTCGAGCGCTTCCTTGAGCTCGATTTCACCTTTGTCCCCACCATGACGATCTACGACGCTAACCGTGATCTCATGCGCTTCCGCCGTGCGGATTGGCACGATGATTATACCTGGCCGAGCATGTGGCGGTACTTCCAGCCCGCCCGCGGTGGTCATGGGGCGTACTGGTATCGCTGGTCCGTGACCAACGAGATCGAGTGGAAGGGGCATTACCGCCTCTGGATGCAGTTCCTGAACGCCTACAAGAACCGCGGCGGCCGCGTCTGCACCGGCAGTGATTCGGGTTTCATCTTCCAGATCTTCGGCTTCGGCTTCGTGCGCGAGCTGGAGCTGCTGCAGGAGGCCGGCTTCAACTCGTTGGAGGTGCTGCGTTCCGCCACTATCCTCGGCGCCGAGTTGCTGGGTATCGACAGTGAGACTGGCAGCGTCGAGGTCGGCAAGTTTGCCGACCTCCTCGAGCTGGACGAGAACCCGCTGGATGACTGGAAGCTTCTCTATGGCACCGGTGCGCTTCGCCTGAACGAGGAGACCGGCAAGGCAGAGTGGATCCGTGCCTTGCGCCACACCATTCGTGCTGGCCTGGTCTTCGACGTTGAGGAACTGCTGGCCGATATCCGCGCCATGGTGGCGGCCCAGAAGGAGGCGGAGGCAATGGCCACATGACGGACCCGGCCGAGTTCATACTGCTGGCCGGCTTCCTCGGCAGCGGGAAAACCTCCCTGCTCGTGGACTGGCTTGCCTTGCCCGAAGCGGCGGATACGGCAGTCATCGTAAACGAAGCCGGTGAGATCGATGTGGATGGCGCCATCATCGCCGAGGGCGGCAAAATCCCCATGGCGATGCTCGCCAATGGCTGCGTCTGCTGCTCCCTTACCAACGATCTCGTTTTCACGATCTGCGCCCTGGTGGATGAGCGCGCGGGTGCCGGCCTGCCGCCCTTCCGCCGGATTGTGCTGGAATGTTCAGGCTTATCGCGCCCGGGCCCGATCCTGCGCTCCCTCTCGGCGCTCGCCCCGCTCGGCATGGTCGTGCGCGTGGTCGCCACCTGTGACGCCTCCCAGGCCGCGCAGCGCGCCGAGCACTTCGACGAGGTCGCCGCTCAGCTCGCTGCTGCGAGCACCGTCGTCTTCACCAAGTTGGATCTCTCCGGCGTCCTACCGGCCCAGGCCCTGGTCGCTGCCATCAACCCACTCGCCCACCGGGTGGTCGAGCCAGACCGCGTCACCCGCGCTCGCGCGGCCTTCGCCTGCGTCCCGGTCACCGTAGCGATGCCGGAGCCGGAGGAAGGGGAGGGGGGACATCCTCGTGTTGCCGTCCTCCGGGCCACCTTCGCCGAGCACGCCACCTGGGAGGACCGCTTGGACTGGATGGAGGACCTCGCCGCCTTCTGCAGCGACCGCCTCCTCCGCGTGAAGGGCTTCATCCGTCGCCCTGGTACGGAAGAGCCCCTGCTGGTTCAGGCCGTAGGCACGCTTTTCGGCCCCCCGGCTCCTATGCCCGGCGCTCGGGATGCCCCAGAGGGTCTGGTCATTATTGCTCGGGACCTCACCGCCCGAGAGTTGCGCGCCGCCAATCCCGCCGCTCCTGTCTTCATCTCACCCTATCGTGGCAGCGCGTCCCTGGCCTGCGCCCCCGCCTGAAGCGCCTCGGCAGGCTCAGCCCTTGATGGGGCCTCTTGCCGGGTGCGGTGATGCTGGCCGGCACGGAAAAGCGCTGATCGCCGTCATTTTATGTGTCCGCCAGAGCCGGAGTGCATTATCCCTCCATCTACAACTTGGCTCAGGTATCTGCACGTTATGATTGTGCTGGCCTTTGAAACTATCATAGATTAGTCGCGCTTTGGTAGCGCCCTCCGACCTGATGCTTCATCCAATCCTCATTGGTGAAATCGACGGTGGAGCGGAGGAGTGGCACGGCCGACATGTCTAAACCAGCGGTAATTTCGCCCCTGTGTTGACCAAGTGCGGCGGGATTCCAGGCAAGAGAGTGCTGATGCGCAGAATCCGGGATGTTCTACGGCTCGGTTGGGGCCAGGGTCTCTCTCAGCGGAGGATGGCTCGCAATCTGGGGCTCAGCCGGGGGATGGTGCGCGCCTATCTGATGCGGGCTCGTCGTGCCGGGCTGACCTGGCCACTGCCGGAAGGGCTGAGCGACACGGGGCTGGAGGCGCTGATATTTCCTCCACCCCGTGGGGCCACCATCAAAAACCGGCCACAGCCCGACTGGGCCTCGGTGCACCGGAAGCTGCGTCGTCCCGACGCGACACTGTCGCTTCTATGGAAGGAATACCGGGCGGGAGCACCGGACGGGTTCAGCTATTCCCGGTTCTGCAACCTGTACCGGGCCTGGATGGGGAGGCTGAAACCGGCACTGCGGGAAGTCCACCCGGTCGAGGGGCGGATCTTCGCCGGTTTCGCCGGCAGCACCATGGCGGTGCTGGAGGGGGTGAGCGGGGAGGAACGGCGGGCTGAGATCTTCGCCGCCGTGCTGGGGGCTTCGAGCTACAGCTTTGCCTGCGCGGCCTGGAGCCAGGGGCCAGAGGATTGGACTGATTGCCACCGGCGAGCTTTCGAGCACTTCGGCGGTGTCGCGCGTCAACTGGTCAGCGACAATCTGCGTGCCGGGATCAGCCACGCCTGCTTCCACGAGCCGGCAGTGAACCGGGCCTATGCCAGGATGGCGGCCCATTACGGCACGGCCGTGCTGCCGGCACCGCTCCACAAGCTGCACAAGCTGCGCGACGGGGCCAAGGTCGGCGTTCAGGTGGTGCAGCGATGGATCATGGCCCGGCTGCGGAACCAGAGATTCTTCTCCCTGGACGAGCTCAACGCCGCGGTCCAGGCACTGGTGGCGCGGTTGAACGAGAGGCCGATGCGCGCCTTGGGCACCACGCCGCGCGCCCTGTTCGAGGAGTTCGACCGGCCGGCACTGCTGCCTCTGCCGGAGATCGCCTATGAGCACACGGCTTGGCAACTCTGCCGGGTGGGGCTGGACCGCCATGTGGAGGTCGAGCAGCACTTCTATCCGGTGCCGCATTCTCTGGCGCGCCAAGAGGTGGAGGCGCGTATCACGACCGAGTTGGTGGAGATCTTTCATCGCGGCCAACGGGTGGCCAGCCATGTCCGTAGCTCCCGCCGCGATCAGCCCACCACTCTAGCCGAGCACATGCCCAGGTCTAACCAACGGTGCCAGGGGTGGAGCCATGAGCGCCTTCATCGTGAGGCGGACGTCGTCGGGCATGACGCGGCGGCGCTGGTGGAGGCGATCCTGCGCTCCAGGCCGTATCCCGAGCGGGCGGGGCGCTCCTGCACTAACATCCTCGGGCTGGTAAAGCGCCACGGTGCCGAGCGGGTCGATACCGCCTGCGCCCGGGCACTCGCATTGGAGACCCGCGCCTGCAGCTCGGTGGCCACCATCTTCAACAAGCGCCAGGAGCTGCGAGTCGCGCCGGACGAGCCGGCCTTGCTGATGCACGGGGACATCCGCGGCCCCGGCTACTACCATTGATAATCGGTCCGATGCCGGCCCATTCCACGGCCGAGCGCCTGCGCGGGCTCGGTCCCGAACTCTGAGGGCTACTCTGTTCTTTGCAGGCGCGCTCTACGGCTGCTCGCTAGGTGTGTAGTCCCGGGGAGTAGTGGCGATGGTTCCGGCGGGTTGGTCCGCTGGGTTAGACAGGCATGGCGGACAGCTTGGCAAGGCCAGTATCGCTGACGGCGCTGATGCCTTCCAGGGTCATGTAGCGGACGCGCTGCGTGGCCCACTTACCCGACTACTCTAATAACAGGGCGCTGACGAGCCGCACCACGGCGGCCATACCCATGGCGCGCACGAGGTCGTCCACCGACCGCGTGGAGACGCCGTGGACGTAGGCCTCCTGGATCACCGCCGTCAGCGCCTTCTCCGCCAGCCGCCGGGGCTCCAGGAAGGCCGGGAAGTAAGACCCGCGCCGCAACCCTCGGGATGCGCAACTCGACGGTGCCTGCTCGGGTCTGCCAGTCGCGCTCGCGGTAGCCGTTGCGCTGCACCAGCCGGTCGCGGGAGCGCTCGCCGTGAGCGCCGCCGGTCAGCCCGCCCACCTTCAGCTTCATCAGCCGCTCGGCGGCGAAGCCGATCATCTTCCGCAGGAAAGTCGCATCCGAGCCTTTCGCCAGCATCTCGCGAAGGGCAGTCTGGTCGTCGGTCATCGTGGTCGGTCCAAGGCTTGGGGTTGCAGGTCTCAGCAACCCAACCCTGCCACGACCCACCGCGGTGACCGCCCCCTCAGGCGCAATCAGGTCCTTATGCAGGCTCGCTAGAATCTGGAAGCGCTGCAGCTTCTCTTTCTCTCACTGTGGTCCGCAACTCACATGCCATCTTCACCAGAGACATGCGCTCCAGATCATTTGCAAGATCAAGCATCTTATCACGCTACCAAGCTCCACAGATAGAGCATTGGCATTCACCATGCTTGTTCGGTTCTCGATAAACTCCCACAAGCCAAATATACTGACATTTCTTGTGCCATGAAGTTCTGCCATTCATCTGAGTACTTTTACTACTGAGGAGACGACCTGCAGAGCCTGACGCTTTTGGCCCTCCACTTCGTCTCGCGTCACTCGGCGACTGAGCTGCCAAGCACTATGTGAGATATCGATGTCGGTGTCGCGTACTCGTACGAAGACCACGATTTCAGTCCCGGGCATAATGAGCAGAGGCTGACGGAACCGAAATCGGAAGCCGCAGGCAGCATAGGCCAGGCCGGCATCCTTCAGGTCCGGGCGCTGCATGTTGGCGCAAGTCGTGCCTTCGAAGCGGTCGCCTACAAAGATATCCAGCATGACGGCCCTTCCGGGAAGTTCCGGATTAAAAACGAAGCCGCTGACCATGGTTTCGGAGCAGTGCTCCACGCCGCCAACGAAGTGGGAGGTGATAGGGCGCCGGGCCAGACTCCGGCGCCCCTCTGGCCCCTCGATCAGGAGTTCGGCCTCCATCCCTTCGGTGACGAAGACCTCGGCGTCGAGCTCGAAGTGAATCTCAGTGGTCTGCGTAAGAGGCTGGCCCGGCGGAGGTAGTAGTCGTCGGGTCCGGCTGGGTCGGCCATCGATACAGAGCAACAGCGTGGCATCGCCCAGCCGTGCCGGAGCCATCTGACGTGGGTCGAGAAAGCGTAACCTGGCGCGGACATGCGCAATGTCGGCCACGAGGATCTCTCCTTCCAGTGCGAGTGAGGGCGGCGAAGCCTCCGCGCCCAGCAGCTCGACATGAGGTGAGAGGTTCAGCTCGGCGCGGCCAAGGCGCTCGGGATCAATCGGGTACTCGACGGCCGCCTCGCCGTTGATCGTGACGAGGAGCCCTGCCTTCCACACGGAAAGGCTACAAGATAAGGGAAGCTGGAAAGCCTCGGGCGGCAGCGGAATGCGGTGCTCGCTTGCCCAGCGTCCGTCGAAATAGCTGTTAAGGACAATGCACAGCCGGTCCGCGAGGGGCTTCACATGCAGCAGGATATCCCGGCCATCTACCAGATCGATAGCGCCGCGCTGGGCGATCGCGGCTGGTGCGAAACGAAACGTGAAACAGTGTGGCACGCCTTGCATTCCCGTCACCCTTCGTTCACCGGTGAACCGCCGCCGATGCATCCGGAAGCCTCTTCCCAGCTCGCAAATCGCACGGTGGCGCCGGAGGCGCCAAATCGACGGCTCACGGCACCCTTTCTTCAGGCAGCGGTATCGGCCGCAAGTTCCGCGCTGACCGTGGCCAACTGGGCCTGGAAACGCTGCAGCAGCTCAGCCCGATTAGTGAAGATGTCATCGGCGGCGATCGTTAGCGCCTCGCTGCCAATAGCCGTGCGCTTCGGCTTCATTCCAGCCCTGGGCCAGGTCGCGCTTGCCGAGCCCCATCACTAGCGCCCGGCCGACCCGCAGGACGAGGTCTTGTTCCGCCAGCGAGGTCGCCGCGGCGGCCGCGGCCGCG
>DATCMG010000759.1:0-2787 GCA_036563555.1 Roseomonas sp.
GCCACCGTGTCGGGGCAGGTGGTGCTGGTGGTCGAGGCGGAGCGGACGCAGCGCAGCGAAGTTGAGGCCGCGCTCGATCTTGTGGAAGCGTGTCCAGTGCTGCAGCTTCTGCTGAACAAGGCGCGTCTCACGGAAAGTGACACGTTTGGCGCCTATGCGGAGGCTTATGCGAGCGCTTAATCCCATGCAGGCGTGCCGGCGGACCGGTGCGCCGGCCGTGCTGTGCGCGGCTCTTGCCGTTTCCCTTACTGCACCGGCCCGTGCCCAACCCGTTCCCTTTCCATCCGCCGGGGCGGGTGGGGGCGGAGGCACCGAGGCGAGTGGCAGCCTCGAATCGGGGGTCTCGGCCGATGGCACGTCCGGAAGAACGGCCGACGGCATCGCCACCGGCCTGGACACCGACGCCGCGCGCCTTGCCAACTCGCCGGTGCGGCTGGGGGGCATCGGCGCCCCTCTCGGCTTCGTCACGCCCGTGCGGGAGCAGGGGCGTGCCTGGACCGTGGTGCCCAGCCTCGGGGCGCAGCTCCTGGCGACGGACAACCTCTACCAGACGCGCCGCAACCGGCAGTCTGAGTTCATCACCTCCTTCACGCCCGGCCTCTTCGTTTCGGCCGACACGTCCCGGATCGTCGGAAGCCTCAACTACTCGCCGCAGATCGAATTCTACGCCAATGAGCGTGGGCAGGATCGGGTGGACCACAACTTCGCCGGCCAGGCGCTGGCGACGCTGGTTCCCGGCTTCGCCTATCTCGATGTGCGCGGGCTGGCAGGAACGCGGACCGCGACGGGCGGCTTCTCGCCCGAGGGCACGGTGGCGGTCGACCGGAACAACCGGGTCCAGACCACCAGCTTCCAGGCAAGCCCCTATATCGTGCAGCGCTTCGGCGGCCTCGCCACGGCGCAGCTCGGCTATGCCTATGGCTACTCCGCGCAGGAGGGCGAGGACGTCTTCCTGCCGGGCGGGACGCAGCCTTACTTCACTTCGCAGAACTTCACCTCGAACGAGGTGTTTGGCGTGCTGCGGAGCGGCGAGGATTTCGGCCGCCTGAACCTCGAGGCGCGCGGCTCGGCCACGACCTATTCCGGCAGCGGCGTGCTGGATGACGCGCATCGTACCTCCGGCGTGCTCCAGGTCGCCTATGCCCTGACGCGCAGCGTGGCCGTCCTTGTCGAGGGCGGCTATGAGAGCCAGCGCTACAGCGGCAACCCGCCGATCGACATCGAGGGCCCGATCTGGTCGGTCGGCGCCCGGCTGACGCCGGATCCGTATAGCACCATCGTCGTGCGCTATGGCCGGCGGGACGGCTTCAACTCCGCCTCCCTGGAAGCGGACGTGGCGCTCGGTGCCCGCACCCAGCTCAGCGCGAGCTACGCCGACCGCCTGACCACGGACACGCTGCGGAACCAGGATCTTCTGTCCGTCACCTCGCTCGATGCGACGGGCCAGCCCTTCGAGCGGAACACCGGGGCGCCGATCTCCTTCGGAGAGGGCTTCCTGGGCACGCAGGACAGCCTGCGGCGAGTTCGCCGCGCGGCCCTGGCCGTCACCCGTAGCTGGACGCGGGACAGGGTCACCCTGTCCGTCTTCCATGAAGAACAGGAGCCGGTCTCGGTCGTTCCCGGGACGGTCGCCTTCTCGCAGCGCGGCGTGTCGGGCAGCCTTTCCTGGGCCCATGAGCTGACGCCGAGCACCTCCGCCGTCGCCTACGCGCAATACGGCACGTACCGCTCGGCGGCCTTCGGCTCAGGGGATGTCGCGACCCTCAGCGCGACGCTCTTCCACCAGTTGACGCCGCGCCTGACCGCCAGCCTGCAATACGCGTTAACCCATCGCAGCTCAGATAACGACGACCGCAGCCTGCAGAACATCATCCTGGTCGCCCTGCGGCAGGAATTCTAGGAGGGCGCAATGTACAGCGAGTATTACGGCTTTCGCGAAGCGCCGTTCCAGATGACGCCGGACGCGCGGATGTTCTTTCCGTCCTCCGGGCATAGCCGCGCGGATGCCCATTTGCTCTTCGGCCTGTCGCAGCAGGAAGGCTTCATCGTCATCACCGGTGAGGTGGGTGCGGGCAAGACGACGCTTGTGGAACGCCTCTGCGCGCGTCTCGATCCCGCCGGCTTCGCGGTCGCGCGGATCGCGACCACGCAGGTCGGCGCGGACGACCTGCTGCGCCTGGCGGCGGATGCCTTCGGCGCGCCGTCCGAGGGCAGCAAGGCCGCCGTGCTCAGCGCCGTCGCCTCGGCGCTGCGGAGCGGTCCGCGGCGCCACCTGCTGATCGTGGACGAAGCCCAGGCGCTGCCCTTCGGCGCCCTCGAGGAGCTTCGTATGCTCTCAAATTTGACGGGGGATGAGGGGCGGCCGCTGCTGCAGATCATCCTGCTCGGCCAGCCCCAGCTTCGCCGCACCCTGTCGAGCCCCGATCTGGACCAGCTCCGGCAGCGCGTGCTGGCCTCCTATCACCTCACCGGCCTCTCCTGCGAGGAGACCGCCGCCTATGTGGAACACCGGCTGCGCGCCGTCGGCTGGGATGGCCGCCCGAGCTGGGACGAGGACGCGCTGGTCCGCGTGCACCGGCACAGCGACGGCATCCCGCGCCGGATCAACCGCCTCTGCTCCCGCGTGCTGCTGGCCGGCGCGCTGGAGGAGACCTGGAACCTGACCAGCTCCATGGTCGAGGCGACGGCACTGGAGCTGGAGGAGGATCTCGGCGCCGGTCTCTCCCGCGCCCCCGCGGTTGTGGAGGATGACGCCATGCTGCGGCGGATCCGGGCGGTCGAGTCCAT
>DATCMG010000762.1:0-2392 GCA_036563555.1 Roseomonas sp.
CCCAGATCCTGGTGGGCCATTTCGCGGCCACGGAAGCGCAGGGTGACCTTCACCTTGTCGCCTTCCTCGATGAAGCCCTTCATCTGCCTCATCTTCACTTCATAGTCGTGGTCGTCGATATTCGGACGAACCTTGATCTCCTTGATTTCCACGACCTTCTGGCGCTTGCGCGCCTCATTGGCCTTCTTCTGCTGCTCGTATTTGAACTTGCCGAAATCGGTGATCTTGCACACCGGGGGCTCGGCGTTCGGGCTGATCTCCAGCAGATCCATGCCGACGTCATAGGCGCGGGCCAGGGCCTCGCGCGCGCTCATCACGCCGATCATTTCCCCTTCCTGGTCGATCAAGCGGACCTGCGCGGCGCGGATCTCCTCGTTCACCCGCGGTCCGTCGCGGGTCGGGAGGGTGTTGGGCATTGGGCCTCGGGCCAGGGTCGTCTCCTATGGTGGTGGAACGCAGTGGGATTTATGGTGCGAGGCGGCGGCGTCTGCAACCGTCCTGCACCTAGGTCAAGCCGGTTTCTGGTTACAACCGGCTGCGTGACGGATCAGGCCGCCACATCGGTGGTAGCGAAGCTGCCCTGCCGGTCCGGCGGCGCCGCCTCGGCCACCAGCCGGGCGATGGCGTCGGCCAGGGGAAGGGTCTCCTGCTCGCGGCCGGGCAGGCGGCGCAGGACGAGGTTCCGCTCCTCCGCCTCCCGCCGCCCGATCACGGCCAGGATGGGCACGCGGGCGTCGATATGCTCGGCGACCTTCCGGTTGATCTTCTCGTTCCGAGTATCGACCGAAACGGCCAGCCCGGCTGCCCGCATGGCCTCGGCTACCTCCTCGGCATAGGGGGCGGCGTCATCGACGATGCTCGCCACCACCACCTGCACCGGGGCCAGCCAGAGCGGGAAGCGCCCGGCATGCTCCTCAATCAGGATGCCGAGGAAACGCTCGAAGCTGCCCAGGATGGCGCGATGGAGCATGACGGGCCGGTGCTTCGCCCCGTCCTCGCCCACATATTCGGCATCCAGCCGCTCCGGCAGCACGAAATCGACCTGGAGCGTGCCGCATTGCCAGTCGCGGCCAATGGCGTCGCGCAGCACGAATTCCAGCTTCGGGCCGTAGAAGGCGCCCTCCCCCGGGTTCAGCTCGTATTCGACGCCGGCCGTGGCACAGGCCTCGCGCAGCGCGCCCTCGGCCCGGTCCCAGGTGGCGTCGTCGCCGGCCCGCGTGGCCGGGCGGTCGCTGAACTTCACCCGGAAGGACTGGAAGCCGAAATCCCGGTAGATCGAGGAGAGCAGCGCCACGAAGCGCACCGTCTCCTCGGCGATCTGGGCCTCAGTGCAGAAGATATGGGCATCGTCCTGCGTGAATGCACGGACCCGCATGATGCCGTGCAGCGCGCCGCTCGGCTCATAGCGGTGGCAGGCGCCGAATTCCGCCATGCGGAGGGGAAGCTGACGGTAGCTGCGGATGCCCTGGTTGAAGATCTGCACATGGCAGGGGCAATTCATCGGCTTGAGGGCGAGCACGCGGTCCTTCTCGGACTCATCCTCCACCGTCGCGATGAACATGCTCTCGCGGAACTTCTCCCAATGGCCGGACTCGATCCAGAGCTTCCGGTCCAGCAGCTGCGGCGTCCGCACCTCGTCATAGCCCGAGGCGTCCAGGCGGCGGCGCATATAGTCCTCCACCACGCGGTAGAGGCGCCAGCCCTTGGGGTGCCAGAAGATCGAACCCGTCGCCTCCTCCTGGAGGTGGAACAGGTCCATCTCCCGGCCGATCTTGCGGTGGTCGCGCCTCTCCGCCTCCTCGATCTGGAGGAGATGGGCGTCCAATTCCTTCTGGTCCCGCCAGGCCGTGCCATAGATGCGGGACAGCACGGGGTTGCGGTGGTCGCCGCGCCAATAGGCGCCAGCCACCTTCTGCAGCTTGAAGGCGGTGCCGACATCGCCCGTGCCGCGCATATGCGGGCCGCGGCAGAGGTCGAGCCAATCGCCCTGGCGGTAGATCGAGATGGTCTCGCTCTCCGGCAGGTCGCGGATGAGCTCGGCCTTGAAGCGCTCGCCGCGCTTCTCGAAGAAGTCGATCGCCTCCTCGCGCGGCCATTCCTCGCGCTCGAAGCGGGCGTTGCGGGCGATGATGTCCCGCATCTTCGCCTCGATCGCCGGGAAGTCCTCGGGCGTGAAGGGCTGGTTGCGGTGGAAGTCGTAATAGAAGCCGTTCTCGATGGCCGGGCCGATCGTGACCTGGGTGCCGGGGAACAGCTCCTGCACCGCCTCGGCCAGCACATGGGCGGCGTCGTGGCGGATCATCCCGAGGGCTTCGGGGTCGCGGCGGGTGATGAAGCGCAGGCGGGCGTCGCCCTCGATGGGGACGGAGAGGTCGCGCAGGACGCCGTCCAC
>DATCMG010000767.1:0-2309 GCA_036563555.1 Roseomonas sp.
TTCATCGGCTCCGACGCCCTTGCCCTCGCGCCGCTCACGCGCCGCATCGCCTATCTGGACGAGGGCGACTGGGCCATCGTCAGCGACCGCGACGCCCAGGTCTTCGACGTGAATGACGAGCCTGTGGAGCGCGCCATCAAGACCACCGCCTTCTCCGGCGCCGCCATCGGCAAGGGCAATTACCGCCACTTCATGGAGAAGGAGCTGCACGAGCACCCCGCGGTGATCGGCGACACGCTCCGCCAGTATGTGGACCCCGCCACCCGCGCCATCGCCCGCCCCGCGCTGCCCTTCGATCCCGCGACTCTGCCGCGCCTCTGGCTTTCCGGCTGCGGCTCCGCCTTCCTCGTCTGCCAGACCGCCAGCTATTGGTTCGAGTGCCTCGCGCGCCTTCCCTGCGACGCCGACGTAGCGAGCGAGCTGCGCTACCGCGATCCGCCGATGACGGAAGGCGGCGCCGCCATGTTCGTCTCCCAATCCGGTGAGACCGCCGACAACCTGGCCGCGATGAAGATGCTCCGCACCGGCGGCCAGTCCCTGGTCTCGGTCGTGAACGTGCCCGAGAGTAGCATGAGCCGCGAGAGCGACGCGACCCTCATGACTGTCGCCGGCCCCGAGATCAGCGTCGCCTCCACCAAGGCCTTCACCGCGCAGCTTTCGGTCATGGCCTGCCTCGCGCTCAACTTCGCCCGCGCCCGCGGCGCCATCGACGCCGCCGAGGAGGCCCGCCTCACCGCCGCATTGCTGGAAGTTCCGGAACACGCGGCGCATCTGCTGGATTCCAGCGCCGAGATCGAGGCCGTCGCCGCCGATATCGCGGAGGCGCGGGACGTGCTCTACCTCGCCCGTGGCAGCCTCTTCCCCATCGCGATGGAAGGCGCGCTGAAGCTCAAGGAAATCTCCTACATCCACGCCGAGGGCTATGCCGCCGGCGAGATGAAGCACGGTCCCATCGCCCTGATCGACTCCAAGGTCCCGGTAATCTCGCTCTGCCCCTCGGGTCCGCTCTTCGAGAAGACCGCCTCTAACCTCCAGGAGGCCGCGGCGCGCGGCGGCCGCATCATCGCCTTCACGGATGAGGACGGCGCCCCCGCCCTGCGGCGCTTCGCATCCCGTGTCGTGGTGCTGCCGAAGGTCGATCCCTTCGTCGCGCCCATCCTGCACGCCATCCCCGTGCAGATGCTCGCCTATTACGTGGCGGTGCTGAAGGGCACGGATGTGGACCAGCCCCGCAACCTTGCCAAGGCCGTGACGGTGGAGTGAGGGTCCCGAGGAGTGGTGGTGCATCTTTGACCCGCGAGGGGGAGGATACCCTATCGCAGGCGGTCTTCACGGTTCAGCCCGAACGACGCCGCGTGTTCGAGCCGAACTCCAGGCGTCGAAAGAAGGTTGCCGGGCCCTGGCCACCCGCCTCCGCCGGCGCGACCTCACCGCCCGCTACGGACTGGGCGCCACGCCGCTGCGCGAGGCCCTGCCCCGCCTGGCCGCCGAAGGCTTCGTCCTGCTCGAAGGCCAGAAGGGCTTCTCCGTTCCCCCCATCACCCGGGCCAACCTGCTCGACGTCACGCGCTCCCGGCAGGTCGTCGAACCCGAGGCCCTCCGCCTCGCCATGGAGCACGGTGCCGCCGCCTGGAAGGACAGCATCGTCTCCAGCCTCTCCCTCCTCCGCCACGAAATCGCCCGCCGCGACCGCTTCCACCGCGCCCTGATCGCCGCCTGCCCACTCCCCTCGCTGCCACGCTTCTGCGACGACCTCTATCTCCAGAAGACCCGCTACCGCCGGCTGATGGAAACCGCCCACCAGGACTGGGTCCGCATGCTCGCGGTCCATGAGGCCCTGGCGCAGGCCGTCCTCGCCCGCAGCCCCGAGGCAGCAACCCTGCTTGCCTCCCATATCGGCGTCACCGCCGGGATGGTCCTGGCCCTTCTCGGGGAAACCCCGCCGGGCGGATGACAGGCGCGCTCGACGGGCCCATCTTCCGCGCCGGAAATGTCGCCGAAGGAAGCGCCGCCATGCTCGATACCGCCGCCAAGCTCGTCCTGAAGGACCCCGACCTCTTCCGCCAGGCGAACCGCGTGGGCAGCCAATGGGTCCAGGCCGCCTCCGGCAAGACCATCGCCGTGAAAAACCCCGCCAGTGGCGAGGTGATCGGCCAGGTTCCCTCCCTCTCCCGCGAGGAGGTGCGCGGCGCCATCGAGGCCGCCCAGGCCGCCCAGCCCGCCTGGCGCGCGCTTCTGGCGAAGGAGCGCGCCGCCATCCTGCGCCGCCTCTTCACCCTGATGATGGAGAATGTGGACGACCTCGCCGC
>DATCMG010000773.1:0-9837 GCA_036563555.1 Roseomonas sp.
GAGGGCCTCCAGCGCCACCGTGTCGCGCCGATCCAGCCGGGCCGCGGCCGGATTCCGCGTGGCCTTGTCCAGCGCCCGGCCCGCATCCTCCAGCACCAGGGCCCGCAGGCGCTGCGTTGCCGCGTCCGGCGGCTCCCGCCCGCGATCGCCATGCTCGAAGCGCCGCTCCAGCGCGCCCACCAGTTCGGCCGCGCGGGGGCGCAGCACCTCCGCCGCTTCCGTGATCGCACCCGCGCTCTCCAGGGAGGCGCCAGCGGCGGAGCGGCCGAGGATGCGCAGATAGGCCCCCGCCGAGCGGCCGCGCTCCTCGCGTGGTAAGGGAGCGATGGACGGGGCGGGCAGGGGAGGTGCGGCGGTGCCCCCCAGCGCGGCGCGCAGGCTCGGGCTGGGGGCGCGGGCCAGCGGCGCTTCGATGCTTGGCCCCGCCTCGGCTGCCTTCGCGGCATCCAGCGCCATCGCCGCCACCTCCAGCCCGAAACGCTGCAGGTCGAGGCCAGGCGGGCTCGCCGTCTCCAGGGCCAAGGGCAGGAGCGCGGCGATCCCGGCCTCCTCGTCCTCGGTCTCGACAGCCTCCGCCATGGCTGGAATCTCGGCCGGGCTGAGGCGCAGCAGCGCGGCGGCGTCCGCTATGCCCGCCCCGAAGGCGCCGGCGTTCCAATCCGGCGGCACCCGTGCGGTGGCGGCAAGGGCAGCACGGCAGAGATCCTGCAGTGTCATGCCCCGCCGCCCCGCCTCGGCGAGCAGCCGGTCCCGCCCGTGATGCGAGAGCCAGAGCGCGACCACGCCCGCCGTCAGCGCCGTGGCGAAGGAGGTGCCCTGCCCACCCGAGATCTCATGCGTGGATTCGTCTCCCACCGCGCGGCGCACCGCGCGCCAGACCAGTTCGCCAGGAGCCGCAATGTCCACCGACGCACCGGATGAGGAACCCCGCCAGGGGCGGTCCCATGCGTCCGTTCCGGCGACCGCGATGCAGTCATGATACCGGGCGGGCCAGACCACGGTCCCGATGCAGTTGCCCGCGGCGGCAAGCACGATGACACCCTCGTCAACCGCGCGCCTCAGCGCGGCGGCCAATGCCCGGCTCGGCACGCCGCCGAGGCTCATCGTCACCACATGGGCACCGATGCGCCGCGCATGGTCCAGCGCGAGCGCGATGCGGCTCTGATCGAAGATGGCAACGCTCTCGATGCAACGGATGGGGACGAGCTCCGCCCCGGGCGCGGTGCCGAGCACCTGGGCGCCCAGCCCGCTGATCAGCACGCTGGCGGTGCCGGTGCCGTGGCCCGGATTGCCCGCGGAGGCGAGCAGCGGGTCCGTCGCATCGCGGTCGCCATCCACCAGGTCCACCGAAAGGTCCATCCGGATTTGCGCCGCGTCCAGCTCGGCATGCGCTGCCACGCCGGTGTCGGGCTGCACGACACGAATGCCGAGGCCCCGCCCCGGTGCAATCGCCCAGGCCTCCGGTACGCGTAGGGCCTTCAGCGCCCATTCCCGATCCTCAGGCGGGGCATGGTCCACCCAGCACCAGAAGGCGAGGTCGGAAAGGCCCTCCACCATGGCTCCGGCCGAAGGAGCAGGCTCGGGAAAATGCGCCTCGCCGAGATCGGGCTCCGCGGAGCGGAGGTGGAGCTCATGCGTGAGCGCGTAGCCGAGCTCGAAAAGCTCGGCCCGGCGGAACAGACGGCGGTCCAGGCCAGGGAAGGAAAGGAGATGAAAGCCCGCCAGCCCCGGCGTGTCATCACCGAAGAGCGGACGGAGCTGGAAACCACCTTCGCCGAGCAGCGCAGCCATCGCCGCTTCCGAGAGTGGATTCTCCGCTTCCAGCACGAAGCGCAATTCCCAGGGGGGCAGCGCGGCGCCTCGCGGCACGGCGAGCTGGCGCTCGGAAAGATGGCCGCGCAGCGTCTCCAGTAACCGATCCATCGCGAGCCCTCCTCATCCCGCAGGTGATTGTATTACGGACTCCCTGCGTCAGGTTTTACTTTGTTCCCGCAAGACTATGTCCTAATGTTGAGGAGCCACAACGGTTTTCCGGAACGCCGCCTGACGGCCTGACCGGCACGAATCCCGCCCCACCCTGCCGTGGTGGCGCGACGGAATGCGCGGAGGAAACCATGGATGCGGATCTCGAGGCCCTCGCTCCGGCCCTAGTCCTGGATGACCTGCTGGAGCGCGCGCGAAACGACGAAATGCTGGCGGAAGGGGCAGGCGAGGCGCGGGCCGCCGACCTTGCGCCGCAAGGCGCCTCGCCGGAGCAGGCGCAACCCACAGGGCCGCGCAGCAACCGGCTGATCTCCGATGATGCGGTCTCCCTCATCATCGCCTTCGAGGTGACCAGCCGCACGGTGTATGAGCGCCGCTACCGGGCACCCATCTGGCCGCATGGTGCGTCAGGCGTCACCATCGGCATCGGCTACGACATCGGCTATGTCGATGAGGCGCGTTTCGAGGAGGATTGGGCGGGGCAGCTTGAGGCGCGGACGCTGCAGCGCCTCGCCGGAGCCTGCGGCGCCACGGGAGAGGCAGCGCGGGCGCTGACGGCTGGCCTGCAGGACATCCTGGTCGATTGGGAGAATGCCGAGCACGTCTTCCGCACGCGCACCCTGCCCCTCTACACCGGTATCACCGAGCGTGCCTTGCCGAACACCGCGCTGCTGAACGGCGATTGCCTCGGGGCGCTCGTCTCGCTCGTCTATAATCGTGGCGCCTCCTTCCGGCGCGACGGTGATCGCTTCCGCGAAATGCGCGCCATTCTGCAGCACATGGCGCGGCGGGACTTCGCCTCCATCCCGGGCGAAATCCGCGCGATGCGCCGTATCTGGCAGGGCCAGGCCAATATGGCGGGGCTGCTACGCCGGCGCGAGGCCGAGGCGGCATGCTTCGAACGCGGCCTTGAAACTCTGGGCGCCGCAGCCGAGGCGGCTGCGCCAGAATCGCCCAGCCCAGGCCCCGCGACCGAAGGGGTCATCGCCTCTGCCGCGCAAACCGTCGGCAGCTGGTTCGCCACGGTCATCGAGCAGCCGACACGCGACATGGTCTTCACCCCCGTCCCCGCGCCTGAGGGCCAGCCCGAGGCAGGCGCGGAGATCGAGCCGGACGTGGACTATGTGGCGCTGCGCGTCCTCTCCGCCCGCATCGTCAATGCACGGAAGTTCACCAGCCGCTACCACGCGGCGGCACACGCCCGCTGCGACATGATCTACGATGGCGGATCAGGGCGCATCGAGCGCGAGGTAGTGCTGGCGCCGGACGACTTCCGCGACATCGATCCGGGCAGTCAGGGAAAGCTGCTGCAGATGGACCGGCCGCTCTTCCGCCCCGCGCCCTATCGCGGCGACCTGCGCCTTTCGCTCGGCCTTTTCTCCGTGAAGTCGAGCGACCTCGCGGGCCCTTACCTCTCCCTGCTGGCGCAACTGGCCGAAACGAGCGCGCTTGGTTTCCTGCGCGCGACCCAACCCTATGTCGCGCCGCTGCGCCAGGCGGCGGAACTCCTTTTCGGCAGCTCCGGCGCGGCCAGCCTGGAATGCGGCGTGGTGCGCGGCTTCGGCACACTCCGCACCGGCATCTGGGCCTCGCTCGGCGCAACACGCGCCGAGCTTCCCGACCCCTCCGGCCTGCGTCTCGATCCGCACGACCTCCGGCTGCTCTGGCGCGACGGCCGCGCGGTCACCGAATACCCCTATGTCGCCTTCAGCATCGAGCGGAAGGCGCAGCGTGAGGACTGGATGGCAATCCCCGACCTGCGCGAGGCCTGGGAGGGGCTTCGAGCCAAGCTGCAGGAGGGGGGCACGGACGAGGAAATGCGCGGGTTGCTCGGCGCATTCCGGCGGCGCTGCCTGTCCAGCCCGGACCTGACCGGCCCCGACGCGCGGCGTCTCGTGAAGCGGGCCGAGGCACGCTTCGCGGAAACCGGGGCCGCGGCGGAATCCGCCCTGCCCCGCATCGGACGCTTCTCCGACCTCGACCTTTACGGGCAGAGGGATTGAAGGCGGTGCGCCATGCCGATCAGGCTCGATAACGAGACAAGATTCGAACTGGTCAAGGCGCTGGTGGAGAGCTTTGCCGATGCCGATGCCCTGGCCGCGGCGGTACTGATCCGGACAGGCACAGACCTGACCCAGCAGATGGACCTCGGAGGCGGCAGATCGGCCGCGGTTACCAAGGTCGTGGCCTACACCGAGGGGCAGGAATGGCTCGACAAGGTGATCGAGGCCGCCCTCATCGCCGCCCCCGGCAACCAGCCGCTGCAGCGCATCGCGGACCGGCTTGGGGTGCGGCCGCCACCCCCGCGCGACATGGGTGACAACTCCGGCGCTGCCACGCCACGGCGGGACGGCGATTTCCTGATCCGCCTCCTGCAAAGCGTGGACGGTTTCACCATCCTCGCCCGAAACCGGGCAGGGCAGTTGAAGGAGGCCACGGTTGATGCCGTGCCCGACCGCCTGCTCCGCAACCTGCCACACATCCAGGCCATTTTGCTGCAAGGCGCGGTCGGGACGCGCGGGATCGTACGGGCCCTGAATCGCGCCTCCGACCGCGCCACGCTGCGCGAGATGGGCGAGGACGTGTTCCGCTTCCTCATGCCCGGCGACGTGAAGGAGCTTTTCGACGAGAGCCGTAGCGCCGCCGGGGGGCGGGGCGAGAAGCTCCGCGTCCAGATCGACGTGGCGAGCGCCCCGGCCCTGGCGCATATCCCCTGGGAGCTGGCCTACGACAAGGCATTCGGAGATCACCTCTGCCTCGCAGAGCCGACGCCGATGTGCCGCTCGGTCAAGGCCGTGGCGAACTTCGCCCGCTCCACCCGGCCGCTGCGTATCCTCGGCATGGTTTCGAAGCCGCACTTGCCCGGGCTCCATGAGGACAAGGACACCGTCAACTTCGGGCGGGAGCAGACAGCCATCACCGAGGCGCTGAACAAGCTGGGGGAGGAGCGCGTGACGCTGCACTGGACCACCTCCGGCACGCGCTCCGAGCTGCGCCGGATGTTCCGCAGCCCGCCGAGCGGCGAAAGCTGGGGTGTATTCCACTTCATCGGGCACGGCGAATTCGATTCCGAGCTCTCCGAGGGTTATCTGCTGTTGCAGGAGGCCGGAGGCATCGCGCGGCTGTCAGGCCAGAATCTGCGGCATCTCGCCGTCAATGCGGGGAAGACGCCGCAGCTGGTGGTGCTGAACTGCTGCAGTGGAGCGCGGGCAGCGCCCGGCCTGTCCTTCTCCTCGGTGGCGGAGAAGTTGGTGCAGGGCGGCATCCCGGCGGTGATCGCCATGCAATTCGAGGTCAGCGAGCGCGCAGCGCAGATCTTCAGCAGCTGCTTCTACGCGCAAATAGCCATAGGCGAGACCGTGCAGACCGCGCTTACCATCGCACGGCAGGAACTCTGCTCCGATGACATCGCGGAGTGGGTGACGCCCGCCCTTTACATGAGTGGCCCTGATTTCGCATTGGTCGACCGCGCGCCATGATGACGACCGCCGCCTTCTGGCTCAGCCTGCTGTTCGTCGGCTACTGGGCCTTCTGGAACTTCCACCGGCCCCACACGCCAGCGGCGCTGCGCTATGCCGTGACGCTGCAGCGCTACTGGCTCGCGGCCACGGTCTACATCATGGTGGCGCTCTGTACCTTCATCGCGGTGCTGCTCCTCGTCCAATTGCTGAACAACAGGATGCGCTTTCTCTACGCGGGCCAACCGCCGATCGGCGTGCCACTCTTTACAGCGCTGCTCGTCACGATCCTGCTGCCGCACCTTCCTGGCACGCGTGAAGTTCTCAATGCATTGCGGGGCATGATTCAGCGCCTCGCCCTCTTCCCCTCGGAGTCCCGCCGGCTCCTCGTGCGGCTCACCGCGCAGCCTTGCCCGCCGAGCGAGGCATCACGCGCGGCACTGCGCCGCGAGCTCGGCTGCTACGGCGTCGCCGTCGACGCGCTGGAGCGCTGCCTACCGGCCGCAGTCGTCACCCGCATCGAGGAAGCGCAGTCATTGCATGACCGCATGTTCCAGGCTCTGGCCGAGGAGCCTCGCCTGCGTCGTTTCGCGGCGGCGCGTGCGGACGAGATCGATCGGGCGCGGCAGGATCATGTGCGGCTGCTGCGTCGCGTCGCCCGTGCGCTGGTGCTCGCCGAGGCGATCATGGAGGCAACCGGGCGCGACACCGCCCCGCCCGACGACGATGACGATGCGCCTGATTTTTCCAATCTTTCGGAGTTCCTGGCTGATGAAAGCGTGAACCATGCCAGCAGTTACCGCCGATTGATCGCGGAGGCGGCACTGTCCAGCTTCCACCATGTAGGAGAGCGGAACGCCTTCCTGGCTCGCTTCGGCCTCGGCGCCGGGCCGGGGGAGGATCTGCCCTTTGGGGCCGTGGTCGGCATCCTCGCCGTCGCACCCGCGACCATGGCGGTCTTCATGCTGCCTGTCATCCTGGCACATCTCGGCCTGCGACTGCCAATGAGACTGGATTATGGCACCGCCCTGGCGCTCTCATCGGTGTTCGCGGCACAGCAGGTGGCCGTGGTGCTCTGGGCAGTGCTCCCCAAGGTCGTGACACGCTTCGCCCGGCCGACGCTGCGGAAGCTGCCCTGGGCCTTCTATGCAGCGGCGGCGCTCGGCGCCTATCTCACCAGTCTTGCGACACGCGTCCTCCTGCTGGCGGGAAACGGCCCGCGCCTGTCACAGACCGGCATTGATCCGATATCCCTTATGCTGGTGACGGGACTCTTCCCGGTTGTCACCGCCGTGACGCTCAGCTTGCAGATCGATTGGAAGCTGCGCGACCGGGAATATCAGTTCGCGCATGGCCGCTGGCGCGATGCCCTGGGCTTGGCCAGCGTCATGGCCCTCACCGACCTGTTAGTGCAGTCCATTCTCGGGATGCTCGGCACCTGGCCTTTGAAACCGATCCTGACCGCACTGATGGCGCTGCAGGGTGGCGTGATCGGCTTCCTCGTGCCCTGGGTGGTCGCGGCCTATTTGAACAGCCGTGAACGTGAGATCGCCGCAGCTCAGGGCGAGTTCGTGAACGCGCGGCTGGCGGCCCGGAATGAGGGGCAGGATGGAGACCGTGACCATCACCTGCCCCTCCGCCAACCGGCGCTTGACCCAGGCAATCCGGTTGGCCTGCCGAACCGTGCCGCCTCTGGATGACCGGCATCAACTCCCGGAAATCTGTTCAGGAAATTTCTAGCCCAATATGGACGAACGCGGCCCCGGCAAAAGGCAAAAGGGAGGCCGGGGGATAGCTCCCCCGGTCATTCCCGCCTCACCGGAACGGAACAGCGTACATCAACCCGCCCGCGCTCCACAGCCCGTTCAGCCCGCGTGACAGCTTCAGCGCGCTCCCCTGCCCCACATTCCGCTCGAACACCTCGCCATAATTCCCGACCGCCTTGATGGCGTTCAGCATCCAGCGATTGTCGAGCCCGAGGCGCGATCCGAACTCACCGCTCGTTCCCAGCAGCCGCTGCGCCACCGGGTTCTGGCCGGCCGCCATCTGGTCGGCATTCGCCTGGGTAATCCCGGCCTCCTCGGCCTCCACCAGCCCGTAATGCAACCAGGCGACGATGTTGGTCCACTGGTCGTCGCCATTGCGCGTGAAGGGCCCGAGCGGCTCCTTCGAGATGGTCTCGGCCAGCACAACGTAATCCGCCGCGTTCGGCGCCGCGGTGGACAGGGCGCCCGCCAGGGCCGAGGCGTCCTGCGTCATCGCGTCGCAGCGGCCGGAGAAGAAGGCCTGGTACATCGTGTCCACCCGCTCGAACACCACGGGCTGGAAGCGGATGTTGCGGGCACGGGCCACGTCGCCCAGCGTCACCTCATGCGTCGTGCCCTGGGCGACGCAGACGCTCGCGCCGTCCAGTCCCTTGACATCGCGCACATTGGCGTCGCGCCGTACGGCGAAGCCCTGGCCATCGTAAAAATTCACCGGGCCGGCATTCAGCCCGATCGAGGCATCGCGCAGGAAAGTCTGGGTGGAGTTGCGGAGCAGCACGTCGATCTCGCCGGATTGCAGCGCCGTGAAGCGATTCTGTGCCGTCAGGCCCACGAAGCGCACCTTGGCCGCATCGCCCAGCACGGCCGCCGCGATGGCCCGGCAGTAATCGGCATCCAGCCCGCGCACCTCACCGCGCGAATCCGGCACGGAGAAGCCCGCGAAGCCGGTGGAGACGCCACAGGCCAGGGTTCCGCGCTGCTTCACCGTATCCAGCGTCGCGGCCTCCGCCGCACCGCAAAGCCCAATGGCGGCGCAGGCCGCCAGCAGAAGACGCTTCATGATCCGATATTTCTCCTGGTGATTTCTTCAGGCAGCCAGTGCCGCATCCACGGCCTCGCCAAGCCGCGCGACGATCAGGTCGATCTCGCCCTCGGTCGCGGTATAGGGCGGCGCCAGCAGGATGTGGTCTCCCGCCACGCCATCCGCCGTGCCGGCGCCCGGATAGACCGCGAGCCCGCGCGACAGCGCCTCTTCCCGGATGCGCAGGTTCAGCTTCCGCGAGGAATCGAAGGGCGCGCGCGTCGCACGATCCTCCACCAACTCAATCGCCTGGAACAGCCCGCGCCCCCGGATATCGCCGACATGCCGGTGGTTGCCGAAGCGCTCAATGAGCCCCGCCTCCAGCCGCACCCCCAGCGCGCGCACCCGGCCCAGCAGCCCATCGGCGGCAATCACCTCCTGCACCGCCAGCGCCGCCGCGCAGGCCACCGGATGCGAAAGATAGGTGTGCCCATGCGCAAAGGCGCCCGAGCCCGCCATGATCGGTTCCAGCACCCGCTCATTCATCAGGATGGCACCGATCGGCTGATACCCGCCGCCCAGCCCCTTCGCGATCGCCTGGATATCCGGCGAAATCCCTTCCTGCTCCCAGGCATGCAGCGTGCCCGTGCGCCCCATCCCGCTCATCACCTCGTCAAGGATCAGCAGGGCGCCATGCCGGTCGCAAATCTCGCGCACCGCGCGGAAATACCCGGCGGGCGGCGGCACGCAGCCGGCGGTCGCGCCCACCACCGTCTCCGCCACGAAAGCGGCCACGTTCTGCGGCCCCAGCCGCTGGAATTCCGCTTCCAGCTCCGCCGCCAGCCGTGCGGCGAAGCCCTCCTCGTCCTCGTCCTCCCGCATGCCGCGATAGGCAAAGGCGGGCGAGACATGGCTGAAGGCATCCGCCAGGATCGGCGCATAAGGCGCCCGCCGCGCCGCATTCCCGCCCAGCGCCAGCGCGCCCAGCGTGTTGCCGTGATAGCTTTGCCGCCGCGCGATGAAGCGCGTGCGCCGGGGCTGGCCGGCCTCCACGAAATGCTGCCGCGCCAGCTTCAGCGCCGCCTCCATCGCCTCCGACCCGCCGGAGACGAAATAGGCCCGGCTCAACCCGCCGGGCTCATGCCCCACCAGCACCTCGCCCAGCCGCTCGGCGGGCTCGTTCGTGAAGAAGCCGGTATGCGCATATTCCAGCGCCCCGGCCTGTCCCTGCACGGCCGCCACCACCGCCGGGTGCTGATGCCCGAGGCAGGACACCGCCGCCCCGCCCGAGGCGTCCAGGATCTCCCGCCCATCGGCAAGATGCAGCCAGGAGCCCTTGCCCCCGACGGCCATGGGCGGCGCGTTGCGGCCACGATGCAGAAGGCGGGAGGTCATCGGGATTCCTCGTCAGATGCGTAGCGGGAGAGTTCGGCCAGCCGCGCCTCGGCCTGGCGCAGCCGTTCCAGCGAGGCGGCCCCGCCCTGGGCGAAAACCGCGGCCGCCAGGGCCTGCGCCAGTGACACGGCGCCGGTCAGCGAATGAAAGAAGCCCGGGCCGCCGGCCTCGAAGCGCAGCAGATGCGCGGCACCCCGCGCCACCGGGGAAGCCG
>DATCMG010000777.1:0-7937 GCA_036563555.1 Roseomonas sp.
ACGCACGGCCATGTCAGCGACGAAGCGCTCACGCAGGCTGCCGGAGGTTGCGGGAGGGAGATGGGGCATGGGGAGCTCCTCGGGATCGGGGAGCTCCCAGCGTCGGCTCGGGCCTGGGCCCGCTCACATTCATGACCGTCTGTCGACGTGGCATCGCATCAGTGCAAACAGGACCAATCCCGCGATAGCGGGTTCGTTCTCCGGCCAGACCCTGTCATGTCGGCTCAGCGCCCATTTCGGACTTCAACGGGCATCTTGCCCAGGCCCAAAAGCAGCCATCATTGGCGCGAAGGTCTTGAGCGGTGGACCGTTGCGATGTGTGGAAAGCGGTGCTTTCTCACTGCCTTTTATCGTCGGTCGCTGAGCGAGGGTTATTGGTTGACCTTACTGGCTCGACTGCCATCCGACTCTGCCTCTTCGGGTGGGCGAATGTCTTGGAACTGGCGCAGCAGAGCGAGGTCGTAGGCGATCTTGAGGGCACCCGCGCAGATGAGGGGCCAACCGAAGGAACTGGCGGACAGCATCCATCCCGCCAGCGCGGGCGAGAGGGAGGCCGCAAGGCTGCGCGGTACGGCGGTGACGCTCGCCGCTGCGGGCCTCTCCGCTGGTTCGACGACTGACATGACGTAGGAGGACCGGGTCGGCACATCCATCTGAGACAACAGGCTTCGCAGCACGAGAAGCACCACAGCAAAGGGGAGCGTCGGCGCGAAGGCGGCTAGGACCAGGAAGACGCTGGACGGCAGGTGCGTGAAAACCATCGTGTTGACCAGCCCGAAGCGCGCCGCGAGCCGAACCGCGGCAAAGTAGGACAGCGACGAGCAGACCCCGGTCGCGAAGAAGATCAGGCCGGTCGTCGCCACGGACAGGCCGAAGCGCTCGAAGAGCCACAGCGCGAGCAGGGAGTTCACGATAAAGCCGCCGCCGAAGGCGTCGACCGAGAACAGCGCGGCGAGGCCGTAGACCCGCCTACGCGAGGGACCTAACGCGACTTGCGCCGGAGCCTCGGTGGACCGCACCTTCGGCAGGCCCGCATAGAGAAGTAGGGTGGCCAAGCCGATGCCGCCGTAGAGGAGAAACAGAGCGCCACCGACGTCAATGCCGGTGAGGAGCGCCTCCAGCCAGTCGAGGGCGCCAATGGCCAGCGCCCCCAGGGCCGCCCCGATGGAGCCGACGAAGCTATAGCGGGCGAAGGCATCCGTGCGCGCCCGGTCCTCCACGGACTGGGCGATGGCGGTGTGCTCCATGGGAAGGAACACGCTGACGTCGCCGCCCGACGGGTTGATGGTCCCGACGAACGCGACGAGCAGCAGCGGCCAGAACTCCTCCAGGATGCCGAACCCGAGGCCGGTACCCGCCATCAGCAGCGCCGCGGCGAGCAGTCCTTGGCGAATGTGCATGCGATGTCCGACGGCGCCGAAAAGCAGCGTCAGCAGCGCCGACCCGAGGAGGGTGCTGCTGGCGATCAAGCCGACCTCCGTCGCGCTGTAGCCGAGCCGACCGAGGTGGACCGGCAGCAGGATGGCGACGTAGCCGTCGCCGAAGGCTCTCAGGCCGCGCGCGGCCATAATGCGGCCGATCAGCCCGCCACGGGTTACCGCCGCGGCTCCTGCGTCGGACGGCGTCCCTGCGGCTCCTGACATGCGGGTCTCCTCACGGCCGAGGTCAGCACCGGCGCCGGGTCAGCCCAAGGGCTGAACCTCCAGGGCATCGAAGTGGGCCACGCTGTCGGCCTTGGTCCACAGGCCGACACGTCCTGGCTCCCTGAAGGTCCGGTCCGTCGCCGTGAAGAGTTCGCGGCCGTCCAGGGAGACTGCCAGCCGGTCGCCCTCGGTCCGCAGGCCAAGCGCCTGCCAGCGGTCGCGCGGCACCTGGGCGTCCACGCCTGCGAACTGGATCCGGCGCCCGTCCACGACGCGGTAGAGACGCACGTTGTTCTCCAGCGCGTTAGCCCGGGCGATGTAGTAGTTCCGGGCGTCGCGCAGCCGCACCACCAGCCCGGCCGCCTGGTCGACGGTGCCGGAGACCGGCTTGAAGCGCACCGAGGCCGCGACGTCACGCGCCGGCACCCCTTCCAGGATAGCCAGCGGAAAGCGGTTGTCGGTGCGGTCCTTGCTGGTCTCGGCCAGCACCTTAGGCCCTGCCGGGGAGGACGGATCCTCCAGTCCGGCCCAGCGCACCGGCCCGCCTCCGCCGGTCAGCGCGAAGGAGAAGCCTTGCGGCTGCGCGCCGACCGCCTCCTCCTCGAAGTCGAAGCGCCTCGGTTGGCTCTGGGCCGCGGCGCGGCGCCCGGCCAAGGCCAGCCCCGCCCCGGCCAGGAGAATGGGGCGCCTGGGGATCATTGTCGGACTGCGTGGCATGATAAGCCTCCTACCCGGCGCGGCGGCTGTTGGTGCGGTCGAGCGCCGCGCGCAGGCCGCGCCCCAGCTTCTCGGGGTCGTCCACGCCCCAGAAGTGCATGAAGAAGATTCGCGGCTGGTCATTCAGCATGTGGTTGTGGATCGCCGTGACGTCGATGCCGTGCTCCACCAGCGCCCGCTGCACTGGCACCACCTCCTCGGCTATCAGCACGAAGTCGCCGGTGATCGCCCCCTTGCCGTTCCCGGCGGCCTGGAGGTTGATCGCGGTGGCGGAACCCATCGCGGTCGGCACCTCCATGCCGCTCTCCCGCACCGGCTCGGCCCGCGGTACCGAGACCCCGTAGACGCCACCCGCCACCCGGCCCTCGCGGCCGAGCGCCCGGGCGAAGGCGGCGGTGTCGAGGCCCTCGATCCGGTCCTCGCCAGCGGGACCGGCCGCCCCCTGCAGTGGGGTCGCAGTCTCCTGGAGCGCACCACGGAGCGCTGTGGTGAGCCGGGCCGCATCGCCGTGCCCGCCGACATGGAGGTACATCGTCGCGGGTTGGGCACGGAGCAGGTGGTTGTGCAGCGCCGTCACCTCGATCCCGCCCTCGGCCAGGCGGCTCTTCAACCAAACCCGGACTGCCTCGGTGAAAGAGGGTAGGCGCGGCTTGTCCTCGGCGGACACGCCGGACGGGGTGGCGGCTGCCCCGAGTGTAACCTCATTCATGCGACTGTCTCCGAGCGGCCGTTCGGGGTGGCCGCAGGCCAGTTGTGCGTCTCGGCAACCGCGTCCCGGCTCCAGCGGTAGAAGGCGTCATAAAGACCCATTGCGGCGTCGAGTTGGGCCAGGTCATCGCGGTACATGCGCGACAGACCGAGCGAGGCGGCTAACAAGCCTGCCGACTGTGGCGTGAGATCGGACCGATCGGTGTCGGCACCGCGAACGATCAGGGCAAGGCGGGACAGCGTCTCGGACTTCAGGCCGAACTCCTCGATCATGGCGTCGAAGGTGCATCCCTCTCCGCGGTGGCTCCAGAAGACGTCCTCGACGTCGAATGGGGTTGCCCCGAAGCGTTCGGCGACCGCTCGCACATCCGAGGGCGCGACAAACAGGAACACAGCCCTCGAATCTACGAAGCGGCGGATGAGCCATGGGCAGGCAATGCGGTCGATTTTTGGCCTGGACCGTGTGACCCAGACCGTACGGCCCTGAGGGTCAGGTTTTGGGATATGGTCAGGCCGGAGCAGCAGCCCATCGCCCGCCACCCAGCCTTCGAAGCCGCCTTCCAGTACCTCGGCTTTGGCACCGGCATGGCGCAGCCAGGCGGCGACGCCCTGACTGAGTTTAAGGCCGCGCTGGCAGACGACGACGACGGAGCGGCCGACGAACTCGGCGGCCCACTCAGGCGTAGAGGCGGCGTTGCGTAGGACCGATGTCGGGATAAGCCGCGGGTCGGACGAATAGTCTTGCCCGGTGCGGACATCCAGGATGGCCGGTGCATCGGGCAAGCCGACAAGGCGAGAAAGTTGAACGGCAGTGATGGTGTCGGGCGCAGGCATAACGCGTCCTCTCCCTTCGGCGTGGGATTGCGGACGCGATACTTCAGCCGAAGCCTCACGGGGCGATCGCGCTTCCCCTTGCCAGAAGGCTGGCCTCTCGCTGCCATGGGTGTCAAGCCACCATGCTGGTACTCTCCAGTCAAAGATTGTCGTTCCGTGCTCGCTTCCTACCAGCAGGCCAGCACGACCCTCTCCCCTGGTTTCGCATCAGGCTTGAAGGGACGCTTCGGAAGCTGCCGAAGCAGCCGCCTAATCCCGGCGTCTGCTTTGCCGGGGTGCGTGCCCGAAAGCAGTTGGGCCGCTTCCGGCCAGACCACATCATAGCAGGCGAACTCAAGCGGGCCGCTTCCACGTCTGCTCATGAGGGTGGAGCAGACGCTTTGGCGAGATCTACCAAGCGTTAGATTTCAACCACCAGCAACGCCCTCCAAAGGCTGTCACGACTATCGACTAGGCCGGGACCACAAGGATCCCGGCCATCCTCAGTCAGCCCTGAAAAAGAGCAGCATCCCCGTCATTCGCGATGAAACGGGCAACCACCACGCGCACCTTCACGAGCGCGCGCGCTGCTTCGCGGAAGAGTCGGGCCACGCCAGGTTCCCCTGAGAGGGCTGTTACTTCGGCAGGGGAGAGCAGGGCCGGTAGACCATTGGCATCCAGGAGTGATGAGGGATCAGTCCCGGCTCCCAACCCTGCCATTCGCGCCTGGAGTTCCATCTCGCTCAGGAGCGGCGGTACGGGCAAGGACGTTGGACCGGCGTGCAATGCAAGGGCATAGGCGGCGAGCCGTGGGGCGCGAACCGCCGCGTCCAGGGGCACGCCGATGATCTCGAGGAGGTCAAGGAGGATGCTGAAGCGGCCCTCCTCCGTCATGGGCCAGCCTGAGGGCGCGAGGTCGAGCGCGGCCGCGAGGCGAGCAACGGCGGCGGCGGAGCCTGCATCGTCCAACAGTGAGCCCTGAGCCTCAGGCACGTTGACGACCGATGCAACGGCTTGACCGTCGCTCGTCATCGCAGTGAGGCGGGGGGCGCCGAGGGCGCAAGCACGGAGCGCGAGATGGGTCAGTCGATCAGGACGGAGGCTACCAGCCCGATCGAGGGCGAGGGGCGCGACGAGGAGGCGGCCCTCACCGGCCGCGTGGTACCCGCCGGCAGGATGGTCATCGGGGGTTTGTCGAGGAGGCATGAACTCCGCCAGCCATGCTGGACTGACCACGACGAGGAGGTCGCATGACGCGGCTGACATGCCGGGGGTCGCGGCATCGGCGGGGAGGTGTTCTCTTCTGATGAAGGCATGGAAGGTCTCCGGGGCTCCGCCCACATCCACCCCTTTTACCCACGAGGGGCTCAGGAGGGGGGCGGCACTCGATGCCGCCACCTCCTGAGCCCTCGTGCTGTGCTTATCCTTCAGTCATGGGCGCATCCAGCGCGATGGGCGGCGAACCTCGGCCGCTTTCAAGAATGCTGCTTTCCCCAGGGGCGAAGCCCGCCCCCACCGTGATCAGCCCGCAGGCCGCGATGCAATGGTGAGGGATGGCTGCGGTTGGGCGAGGACACACCTCGAGGCGGCCGACCTGCTCAGCCCAGTGATCTCCAGGACGTGGCCAACCTCATCCGGTTCGGCGGACTGCGACCAGAACGCGACATCCTGCAGGTCGATCCACCCCGGGCCTTCGGCATCGCGACCTTCGTGCGCATCGTCTCTATGGTTGCGGCGGCGGGGTCCTCGCAATCTCAGATATTCCCGCATGGTGGCAACCAAATGTCGCTGGCAGTCATCGGTGGGCTCGGCCTGGGAGGCTGCGAGAGCTAACCGGGCGTCTTCGGTGCCTCTGCAGGGAACGCCGACGGCGCGCGAGTGGAGGAGGGCTGGCTGGGCAGCACAGCCACACGGCGCTGGGAACGGACCTGGCCGCGGTCGCGCGGCGCTGCGGCATCGCCGATGCGCGAGTGATCGAGGCCATGGAGGGGGTCGAAGCGCTTGCGGAGCGGCTGCGGGGGCGGGCACGGTCTGGCCCTGCTTCGCGGTGACCCGCATCGGGGGCGCCGAGCCAGAGCGGGTTCTGCCGCTACGGGATGCTGCGGCGCTGCGGAGTCGGACGCGGAAGGCGTTGGGATTGTCGTCCGCATCTGACAAGGTGAGGCAAGGGCGAGCGCCGGTCCACGGTGCCGCAGGACAGGGAGGTGTGCATGACGTCCTGGACGAGGCGGGCCGTGCTGGTCGGCATGGCGGCGACGCCGGCGACACGGCTCCGGGCCGAGGCCGGTGCTTGGCCGAGCGAAACCATCCGCATCGTGGTGCCCTTCGCGCCCGGCGGGTCCACCGATGCAGCAGCGCGATTGGCGGCGCCTGGGCTGCAGCAGCGGCTGGGGGTTCCGATCATCGTCGAGAACCGAAGCGGAGCAGCGGGAAGCATCGGCTCGGATGTCGTTGCCAAGGCGAAGCCGGATGGCCACACTTGGCTGCTGACTTTCGACAGCCATGCCGTGATGCCGGTCCTGGTGCCGGGTTTGCCATTCGACCTGCGGAAGGGCTTCGAGCCGGTGACGCAGATCGGGCGCGCGCCCTATGTCATCGCCTGCAGGCCGGACAAGCCCTTCCGCCGGATGGAAGACGCCTTCGAGGCGGCGAAGAAGGGAGGTGTCTCCTTCGGCTCCACAGGCAACGGCACGATCGGGCACTTGGTCATGCTCATGATGCTGCGACGCAAGGGTGTGGAGATGACCCACCTGCCATACCGCAGCGGCGGGCTGGCGGTGAACGACGCGGTGGCCGGGCATGTGGACATGATGATCGGCAGCGCGGCCCTGCTGGCGCCGCAGGTCTCCGCCGGCACGCTTCGGCCTCTGCTGCAACTCGGCGCGAAGCGCCTGCCGGCCCTGCCGGATACGCCGACGGCGGAGGAGGCAGGGTTCCCGGATCTTACAGCGGAGGCCTGGTGGGGCGTCTTCGGGCCGGCGGGGGTGCCGGAGCCGGTGCTGAAGCGGTTCCAGGCGGCGCTGATCGAGAGCTACCGCGAGCCGCGCATCGCGAGGCAGTTCACAGAGACGAACCAGGCGGAGCTGGTGCTCGGGGATGGGCCGGCGCTCGCAGGCTTCGTGGAGCGGCAGATCGCCACCTGGGGAGAGGTGGCCCGGGCTAACCAGGTGAAGCCGGATTGAGGGAGGGGAAAGTACAGTCAGTAGACATCCGTTCAACGGTCGACTGGGCTGTGGAATTTGATGGAGGACGCTTCGCGTTGCCCACAAGACCGCAGTCTCACAGCAGCGATGAGATCGAAGGAGAGGGAAGAAGAAGCCGTGGATCGCGCGCCGTCCGGCAACGGATGGAATGGGTCGCAGCGTACCGCGAGATAGGGGTAGAGTAGGCCCCTGGCGCCGGACAGGCGGGCGGCTCGGATTGACGGGGGAGCCAGGCTTCCGAAGTATGGAAACCGATGGCGAGACACCGATCCCACAGCGTTGAGTTCAGGCGGCAGGTGGCCCAGAAACGCGTGGGTGGCGAAGCCCTGCACGGATTGGCCAAGCGCCACAACATCTCGCGCAACCTGATTACGATCGACTTACCGGGGGGCAACGCATGGCTTCGGACGCGGCGGGCACAGAACTGCCCAACTGGCAGAGGGATGTTTACGACGTTCTGAAAGCTGCGGGCGTAAGGCACATCGTTTATGTTCCCGATGCCGGGCACTCGACGGCCATCCGTCTCGCAGAGGCCGATGATGAGGTCCATTCGGTCGTCCTGACCACCGAGGAGGAGGGCATCGGTTACCTGGCCGGGGCTTGGCTCGGCGGGGAGTGCGGCGCACTGCTGATGCAGTCGAGCGGCGTGGGCAACTGCCTCAACACCCTCGCCCTTCAGGCCTGCACACGTTTCCCGCTGCTCATGGTGGTCACGATGCGCGGCGACTGGGCCGAGTTCAACCAGTGGCAGAACCCGATGGGGCAGGCGGCAGAAGCCGCGTTGCGGCTGATGGGCGTCCTGACCTGGCGGGCGGACGACCCCAAGGATGTCGCGCCGCTGCTGCGCGGCGCG
>DATCMG010000795.1:0-10290 GCA_036563555.1 Roseomonas sp.
GTGGACAATGTACACTGGGCTTCTCGCAGGAATTCACCGTCGCCCATCCGCTCATGCCGGCTAATGAGATCGACCAAGCGGTATGGTGGAACCTGTTCAACCCACTATGGGGTCTGGACCCCACGGGTAACTTCTACCCTATTCTGGCCAAGGCCGTGCCGAGCCAGGCGAATGGCGGGATCTCAGCCGATGGGCTGGAGTGGCGCGTCGAGTTGCGCGAAGGCGTGCGCTGGCATGATGGCCAGCCCTTCACCGCCGAGGACGTAAAGTTCTCCCTCGAGCTGATCATGAACCCGAACTTCCGCGCCCGCGGGAGAGACGGCTACGACCGCATTGAAAGCATCAGAACCGAGGGGCCGCACACGATCTCCTGGCGCCTGAAGCAGCCCTACGCGCCGCTGATGTCGATCATGTCGATTTTCTTCATCGTGCCTGCCCACCGCCTGGCGGACGCTGAAGACCCGAACAATACGCCTTTCCATGCCGCGCCCGTCGGAACCGGCGCCTTCAAATGGGCGGAGCGCCGAACCGGCAGCCATGTAATGCTGACCGCCAGCCCCGACTTCTTCGGGGAGGGGCCGTATCTGGAGCGGCTGATCTTCCGCTACGTGCCGGATGTGAACGTGATGTACACCCAGTTCCGCACGGGCGCGCTGGATTACATCGGCCTGCTTGGCATACCCGCGAACCACTACGCTGAGGCACGAACACTGCGGGACCGCGTGATCCATGTGTGCCCGCGCGGCTCGGTGGAGAACCTGACTCTCAACCTGGCGCATCCCGTGCTGGGGCAGAAGGTGGTGCGGCAGGCGCTCTATCTGTCCCTGAACACGAAGGCGATCACCGAGGCGCTCTATTACGGCCTCCCGAAGCAGGCAGTGACCTTCCTGCCGCCGGAGAACTGGGCCTACAACGACGCCCTTCCAAAGCATGAGTACGACCCGGCACGAGCGGCGCGACTGCTGGACGAAGCCGGATGGAAGCCCGGCCGGGATGGCGTGCGCGTGAAGGATGGGCTGCGGTTGGAATTTACCAACTCCACCACCACTGGCACGGAGATCCGCACACAGGCGCAGCAGTTGCTGTCGCAGGAATGGAGCAAGGTCGGGATCTCCATGAAGATCCACAATCTTCCGGCTGCGGTGCTCTGGGGCAAGTTTTGGGCTGAGTCGCAGTTCGACAGCCTGATGACCAACACCACCTATACCATCGCTTCCGACCCGAATGTGCTGCACCGCTTCGGCAGCCACGCCATTCCGAAGCGGGCTGGCAGCGGTTCCAATGTCAGTCAGTTCCAGAACTCCCGGGTGGACGAGCTGCTCGCCCGCGGCGTGTCCGTAAACTCCATCGAGGAGCGGCGCGCCATCTATCAGGAGGTGCAGGCGATCGTCCGGGAGGAACTTCCGATGTTGCCGATCTTCCAGGGGGCACAGATCGAAGGCACCAAGGCCGGGCTCATGGGCTTCGAGAACAACGTGCACGTGCTGGCCAATAGCTGGAACGCCGCGCGTTGGTACTGGGCCTGACGCCGTGGGGAGCTATATAACCAAACGCTTGCTGCAGGCCGCAGGACTTCTTCTGATCGTCTCGGTCATCGGCTTCGCGATTCTTCACATGGCGCCTGGCGGGCCGCTCTCGCAGTTCGCGGCGGGCGGCGAAATGACGCAGGAGGACCTGGACCGCCTGGCCGAGCAGCTCGGTTTGAACCGCCCGCTCCCCGTTCAGTACCTGGACTGGCTCTGGCGCATGCTGCGTGGCGACTGGGGTGCGTCCTACCGGGACCAGCAGCCGGTTCTCTCTGTCATCGGCTCCCATGTCGGGGCGACGATGGAACTGATGCTGACCTCAACCCTGCTCGCGATGGTTATCGGTGCCTGGATCGGCATCCTGGGCGCGATCCGCCGCTACTCCTTGTTTGACGCGCTGGCGACGATCGGCGCCATGGTGGCGCTTTCCATTCCCACCTTCTGGTTTGGGCTGGTGGTGATCTACGTCTTCTCGGTCGGGCTGGGCTGGTTGCCCGCGGGCAACCGCTACACGATCGGAGATGAGTCCTTTCTCAACCAGGTCCACCATCTGATCGGCCCCTGCATGGTGCTGGCCCTCGTCAGCACCGCGGTCTGGAGCCGATACATGCGCTCCTCCATGCTGGACGTGCTCCACCAGGATTACATCCGGACCGCGCGATCGAAGGGCATTCCGGAACGGCGGATTCTCATCCACCATGCCGTGCGCAACGCATTGCTGCCAATGATCACCATCACCGGCCTGCATCTTCCCACCCTGCTCAGTGGCGCATTGGTGACGGAAACGGTCTTCACCTGGCCCGGTATGGGACGCCTTTTCCTGGATTCCATCAGCTACCGTGACTACCCGGTGGTGATGGGCATCCTGATGTTCACGGCAGTGCTGGTGCTGCTGGGAAGCCTTCTGGCGGACCTGCTATACCACGTCGCGGATCCGCGCCTAGGGGCGCATGGGGCATGAGCGGGACGACCAACACCAGTTTGGGGACAGTCGCGGCCGGGGAGGCGCGCCCGCGCCCTGTGCGGCGGCAGGACGGGGCGCTGCGACGCTTCATGCGGCATCGGCTGGCCGTGTTTGGAGCGGTTGTCATCGCGCTGCTGGCACTGGCCTGCGTGGTGGGACCCTACCTCCTGCCTTTCACCGACACCGAAATCGACATCATGCAACGTTTCGCGCCACCCTTTTCGGGAGCGCATATCCTCGGCACCGATCCGCTCGGGCGGGACATCCTGGCGCGCATCCTAATGGCGGGACGGATTTCCCTCTCCGTTGGCTTCGCGGCCATGGTGATCAGCATGGTGATCGGCATCGCGGTGGGTCTCATCGCCGGCTACTACGGGGGATGGCTGGGCACGGTGCTGATGCGATTCGTGGACGCAATGCTCTGCTTCCCCAGCATCTTCCTCCTGCTCGCCATCTCTTCCCTGATCGGGCCGGCGGTGGGGTCGATCATTGTCCTGATCGCCATGACCTCCTGGATGGAGGTCGCGCGCATCGTGGAGGCGCAGATCCGGGCGCTGAAGGCGCGTGATTTCGCGGTGGCGGCGGAGGCGCTGGGCGCGAGCGACAGCAGGGTGATGCTTCGGGAGCTGCTGCCGAACGCCATCGCGCCCATTGTGGTGGCAGCCACGCTGAACGTGGCGCATGCAATTCTCGCGGAGTCCTACATCAGCTTCCTCGGTTATGGCATCCAGCCGCCGACGCCGAGCTGGGGCAATATGCTGGACAACGCACAAAGCTACCTGACCAGCGCGCCCTGGCTCGCCATCTTCCCCGGCGCCGCCATTACCCTGGCCGTGACAAGCTTCAACTTCATTGGCGACGGGCTGCGCGATGCGCTGGACCCGCGAATGGGGGAGCGATGATGCCCGAAGCGATAACGGATCGCGGCGTGGCACCCGAGGCCGCCCTCGCCGAGGACGAGGTTCTCGCCGTGCGAGATCTCTCCATTGCCTTCCGCACGCCGGTCGGGGAGCTGCCAGCAGTCCGCGACGTGTCCTTCACCCTGCGTAGGGGAGAGACGCTGGCCCTGGTGGGTGAATCCGGCTCGGGAAAGAGCGTTACCAGCCTCGGCATCCTCCGACTCACGCCTCGGGCGCCCTTCTGCCGCATCACGGGCCAGGTGTTGCTGCGCTGGCATGATGGGCAGATGCGGGACCTTGTCTCCCTGCCCGAGGAAAGGATGCGGGAGGTGCGCGGCCGCGACGCCGCCATGGTGTTCCAGGAGCCCATGACCTCCCTCAACCCCGTGCACCGCATCGGTGACCAGATTGCGGAGGCGGTGCGCTTCCACGAGGGGCTCGGCCGCCGCGCCGCGCTGGCGAAGGCCGCCGAACTGCTGGAGCTGGTCGGCATCCCTGACCCTCACCGTCGTCTGGCCAGCTACCCGCACGAAATGTCGGGCGGCATGCGGCAACGTGTAATGATCGCCATAGCGCTCTCCTGCGAGCCGCAGCTGCTGATTGCCGACGAGCCGACTACCGCGCTCGATGTGACCATCCAGGCCCAGATCCTGGACCTGCTGCGACGGTTGCAGGAGCGGACGCGGATGGCCGTTATCTTCATCACCCATAATCTTGGTGTGGTGGCGGAAATCGCGGATCGGGTGATGGTGATGTATGCCGGCCGGGTTGTGGAGCAGGCGCCGGTTAGGCCTCTCTTCGGTGCGCCGATGATGCCGTATACGCGCGGCCTGCTGCGTTCCGTGCCGCGGCTGGACATGGCCGGGCTAGGCCGGGAGAGGCTGGCGGTGATACCTGGCGCGGTACCAGATCCCTTGGCACCGCCGCCCGGCTGCAGCTTCGCGCCCCGGTGCGACCATTTTGAGCCTGGACTCTGCGACGCCGCGGTGCCGCCTCTCGACCATGTCGCGCCGGACCGCCTTGCGCGTTGCGTGCGCTGGCCCGAGCTGGTGGAGGGGATGTCCTGATGGACGGGACAGTGATGGGCGACCCCGCGCTGCTCGAGGTGAGGGATCTCCGGAAATGGTTCGCTGGCCCGCGGCTCGGGCCCTTCCGCCCGCGTGCGAAGCTTCGTGCGGTGGATGGCGTGTCCTTCGATATCCGCCGCGGAGAGGTGTTGAGCCTTGTCGGTGAATCCGGCTCCGGCAAGAGCACGGTGGGTCGTACCGTGCTGCGCCTGGCACGGCCGGATGGCGGCAGCATCCGCTTCGGCGGTGCCGATATTACTGGCCTGTCCCGCGATGCGCTCCGGCCATTCCGCCGGCGCATGCAACTGGTCTTCCAGGACCCCTACGCGTCTCTCAATCCTAAGATGACAGTTGAGGAGATCGTGGGCGCCCCGCTGGCGATCCACGAGCCTGACACTGACTCAGCGGAGAGGCGGCGACGGGTAGAGGAGGCGCTGTCCCTGGTGGGACTGCTGCCCGCCCATGCTGCGCGCTACCCACACGAGTTCTCCGGCGGGCAGCGGCAGCGGCTGGGCATTGCGCGCGCGCTGATCCTGCGGCCGGAACTGCTGATTGCGGACGAGCCCGTCTCGGCCCTCGATGTCTCGGTGCAGGCCCAGGTGGTGAACCTGATGCTGGACCTCAAGGAGCAGCTAGGCCTCACCATCCTGTTCATCTCGCATGATCTCGCTGTCGTCGGGCATATTTCGGACCGGATCGCGGTGATGTATCTCGGCCGGTTGGTTGAGGTGGCACCCACCCGGGCGCTCTTCACCACGCCCCGGCATCCCTACACCGAGGCGCTTCTTTCGGCCGTGCCGATTCCGGACCCGACAGTGGTGCGGGAGCGGATCGTGCTGGCCGGGGATGTGCCCAGCCCGCTGAATCCGCCTTCCGGCTGCCGTTTCCGTACCCGTTGCCGCTACGCCCTTCCTGCCTGTGCCGAGGCCCCGCCCGCCTTGCGCGAGGTGTCGCCGGGCCACTTCAAGGCCTGCATTCGGGACGACATTGCGCTCACATCCCCCGTCAGTTTGGCTGCCTAGCGGTGGTGAAACTCGGGCGCGTGGTGGCGCTCTGGCGCTACGCCGTCAGCTCCATGGCTGGGGAGCAGCTGGAGCGCGCGCGGGTTGATGCATCGGGGATTGTGGGCGACCGGACCCATGGCGTCTTCCATGCCGAGACCGGCGCGATTGCCTATCCCGGGCGGGACCGGCGATGGTCAGCCCTGCCACAGGCCCATTCCCGCCTTGGCCGGGACGGCGGGTTGGAGGTGAGCTTGGACGGCGCAAGCTGGTTCGATCCCGGCGAGCCCCGTCATGCAGCCCGGCTCTCCACGGGCGTGGGATTTCCCGCCGCCATCCGCGCCTATTCCGAGGACGGACCGCAGCCGCGTTATCGCCGCGCGCCGATCCATCTGCTGACGACCGCCGCCCTGCGGAGTCTGCAGGCATTGCTTCCTGGCCACGCGATCGACGAGCGCCGCTTCCGTCCGAACATCCTGGTCGAAACGCTGGAAGGAGTGGAGGGCATCCCGGAATACGGGCTGCGTGGCCGCAGCTTCCGTCTAGGGCAGGTCACGCTGCGTGGCACCATCCCCTGCGCGCGCTGTGCCTTCACGACGCTCGCGCAGGACGGGTTGCCGGAGGATCGCGAAATCTACCGCACCCTGCTGCACCATTTCGGGCGCGACTTCGGCCTTTATTGTGAGGTGGAGGAGGCGGGGTCGCTGCAGCACGGGGATGCCGTGCTGCAGCTGGAAGCCGCGCCGCTCTGACGACGCGGCCGGCCTGTCAGCTGGCCCAGTACCATTCCCGCATGTTCCAGGTGTTCTGCCGCGCGTTCACATTGGGGCGGAAGCCGATCAGCGTGTCCTTCGTGCCCTCCGCCGTCGCGTACTGGTAGATCGGCAGGATCGGAAGTTCCTCTCGCACGATCTCCTGCAAGCGGTGGTAGATGGCCTTGCGGCGCTCCTGGTCGAAGGTGCTCTGCCCTTCGGCGAGCAGGCGGTCCGCCTCGGCATTCACCCATTGCATGTAGTTGCCGCCGCTGCCGCCACGCACGGGAATGGCATCGCTGGCGAAGCGCGTGGCCGGGTCAGGGTCGATCCCCGTGCGGAAGGCGGTGCCGACCATCAGCATCTGGAACTTCGAGCGGACATAGAACTCGCCCCAGATCACAGCCGCGGGCATGTTGTTGATCTTCAGTGAGACGCCCAGCTTGCCCCAATCCTGCATGAGGAGTTGCTGCACCTGCTCGCGCAGGGCGGCACCGGTGGTGGTGGAAAGAGCGAATTCCAGCGGTACGCCGCTCTTCTGCCGCACTCCGCCGCTGCCGCGCGTCCAGCCTGCCTGATCGAGGATCCGGTTTGCCTGAGCCAGATCGTAGTTGTGGGCAGGAAGCTTGGGATTGTAGGCCCAGGATTCCTGTGGAGCAAAAGACTCCGTCGGCTTGTGCATGCCGTAGAAAATGATGTCGATGATGCCCTTCTTGTTCATGCCGGCATAGAGCGCCTGCCGCACCGCCTTGTCGGCGAGCGCCGGGTGCTCAAGATTCGGCATCAGCACCTCGAGGGATGCATTGGGTGAAGTGGCCACGCGCCGCCCAGGCAGCTTCTGCGCCTCGGCGAAGAAGTTGGCCGGGATGCCCGTGCCGATGATGGTGTCCACTGAGCCTGTGCGGAACTGTGCATAGAGCGCCGTCTGGTCCGGCACATATTTCAGGATGGCGCGCTCAAGATAAGGGCCGGTGCCATGGTACTTGTCATTGGCGACGAGCTGAATGTGATCGCCCGGCACGCGGCGATCCCAACGGAAGGGACCCGTGCCGACCGGGCTGCTATTGAAGGGCGCGCTGTTCGGGTCGCTGGCCTTCTCCAGGATGTGCTTCGGCACCATGTAGGTGTTGGCCATCAGCGCGAGATAGGGCGAGTAGGCCTTCTCCATGCGCCAGGAGATCTCGTGCGGCCCCTTCACCACGATGTCTCGCACGAGGCTGTGGCCTACGCGCGTCCGCGTGCGGAAAGAGGGGTTGTTGATCAGTTCGAGGGAGAACTTCACGTCCTCGGCGTTGAAAGGCTGACCGTCATGCCACACGACGCCCTCGCGCAGCTTCACCGTCCAAGCCAGCCCGTCCTCCGAGATGCCGCCATTCGCCACGGAGGGTACCTCACGTGCAAGGTCGGCGACCAATTCGCCCTCGGGCGTCGGGTACCAGAGGGTGCTGAAGACGTTCATCCAGACCGTCTCGTCGACCTCGATACCTGGCATCAGGGGGTTGAAGACGGTGGGCTCCTGCGAGAGCCCGACGACCACCTGGCCCTTGCGTGTGCCGGGCGGGGGCGGCACGGGGCGGCGCGCCTGGGCATGGGCACCTGCCGGCAGCAGGGCTGCCAGCGCCGACCCAGCGCCGGCGCCGAGAAGCTGGCGCCGCTGCAGCGCGGGGCGTGAGAGGATGCGGCCTGTCTCGTCCATGCCTTGAAGTCCCTGATCTGCGGCCCCGATCGCCTTGGCGGCGCCGGATGCACGGTTGCCTTACGCCGCCGGAGAGCCCTGGACACCCGTCATGCAGCCTGAGTGCCCATGCTCACCCGGTTCTCTGTGACTGGTGCGATCCTGTGCCGCCCAGGAGAACAGCGTCACGCCGTTTTGGCGCCGGTACAACGAAAAATCTGCCGATCTCGCGACAAGATCTCTCAGCACCTGCCGCCGTCAGGTGACCCGGTCCTTGAAGCGATAGTAGAGGCCGACGAGCGGCATGAACCAGGGCGGGCCGAAATGGCCGGGAACGGGCTTCCACTCCAGGTCGCGGAAAGGATTGGCTTCCGCGCGGCCGCCCATCACCTCTGCCATCACCTGCCCCATATGGACCGACATCTGCACGCCGTGACCGCTGTAGCCGGTGGCGTAGAAGAGGCCGTCCTGCTCGCCTGCGCGGGGCAGCCTGTCCTGTGTTGCGTCGATGGTGCCGCCCCAGCAGTAGTCGATCCGCACCGGGCCTAGCTGCGGGAAGATCTTACGGAGCTGCTCCTCCAGCACGCGGCCGCTCTTCGCGTCCGAGGTCTGGGAAGGCAGGGCGAAGCGCGCCCGCCCCCCCCAGACGAGCCGCCCATCCGGCGTGGTGCGGAAGTAGTTGCCGATGATGCGCGTGGTGGTGGCCGTTCGCTGTGTCGGCATGATGGAGGCGATCCGCTCCGCCCCCAATGGCTCTGTCACGATGACAAAGGAGCCGATCGGTACGAGACGCCGGCGGAAGTACATCGGCCCCAATCGGCTTGCCCCAGTTGCCAGCAGGATCTGCTTCGCCCGGAGTGTTCCGCGTGGGGTGACGATGCGGTGGCCGCCCGCCTCCCGCCTCACCGTCGTGACCGGCGTGCCCTCGAAGATACGAGCGCCACGGCGCCTAGCGGCCTCGGCGAGGCCAACTCCGAAGCGGCCCACATGCATCTGCGCGCTGTTTGGGAACAGGATGCCCCCGAAGAAGGCATCGGAGCCAATCTCCTGCCTCAGCGCCTCTCGCGGAACCAGCCGGGCCTCGGGATCGGCCTCACGTTGCAGCAGTTCGAAGCCACGCGCGATGGTTTCGTAATGGGCAGGCTTGGCGGCGAGCTTGATCTTGCCGGAGCGGCGGAAGTCGCAGGCAATCTCCTCTTCCCGCGCGATCCGCTCCACCGTGTCCACCGCGCTGTCGAAGGCGTGGTAGATCGTGCGGGCGCGGTCCAGCCCCAGGCTTCCTGCCAAGGCTGCGAAGCTGTGAGCAGTGCCGTTATTCACATGGCCGCCGTTCCGGCCGGAAGCCTGGCCGACGACCCGCCCCTGCTCCAACAACACGACGCTCGCGCCCGTCCGCGCCAGGGCGAGGGCGGCGGACAGGCCGGTGAAGCCGCCGCCGATCACGGCCACGTCCACCGTCCCCTCCACCGGTCCCGGTTCCGCGCCCGCGAAGGGCGCGGCGGTATCGAGCCAATAAGGCACCATCCGCATCGTCACATCATCCCCGGCTTCTGGATGGGGGAGCCGTCCACTAGGCGTTCATAGCGGAAGGGGGAGGGGTCAACCGACGGCGTGCGGTCCAGAATAATGTCCGCGGCGAGCTGTCCGGCGCCAGGGCCGATGCCGAAGCCGTGGCCACTATAGCCGGTGGAGAGATACAGGCCGGGAAGTGCTCCCACGGGGGAAATTACGGGCACCGCGTCCGGCGTGGAGTCGATCCAGCCGCCCCAGATCCTTCCCATCTTCGCCCCGGCCAGGGCAGGGAAGGAGATGGCGAGCTGCTTCAGCGCGGGCTCCGCCACCCCAGCCTTGGGAGTGGGGTCGAGCACCCGCATGTCCTCCTGCTCGAAAGCCGTGGGCCGGTCCATGCGCCAGCGGCTGGGTAAAGCCTGTGGGCCGCGGAAGAAGGACTCTCCAATGCCGAACTTCACCATCTTCCGGCGCGCGACCAGCGTGGGCCAGAATTTGCGGGCGTAGCGTAGGCCTTGTGGCGTGATCTCGATCTGGCCCCGGTTGTTGGCAGCGACGATATAGCTGCCGTCCTCGCGCCGGGCGATCGTTATGTCGGTGGTGTGAAGGCCGCCCGGCGTGACCTCCGGCGCGGGCTCGGTGACGAAAACGGTGGAGCGGATGCTGGACTGCGGCAGGTCCAGCCCGTGCCGGTGCAGAAACAGGGAGGACCAGGCGCCACCCGCCAGCAGGACCTGCGCCGCGCGGATCCGGCCGCGCTCAGTGATGACACCAGCGATGCGCCCGCCCTCGATGTCCAGCCCGCGCACGGCGCAGCGCTGGTGAATCGTGGCGCCCAGCCTGCGCGCGGCGCCGGCGATGGCCGGCGCGGCCTTGCGTGGCTCAGCCATGCCGTCC
>DATCMG010000797.1:0-11859 GCA_036563555.1 Roseomonas sp.
CAGTTCCACCACGCCCGCCTCGCGCGGCGCCGAAGGGGGGGGCCTTAGCGCAACGGCGCGGGCTTTCCAAGCGGCAGGAAAATCAGGCCGGAACGATGGCCCGCCGGAGGGCACCGGGAATCCCCTCCACCACGTCTTCCGCCAGGGTCCCCGGCCCATGTGGCGCGGTCTCGCCCTGCAGCCAGACGGCGGCGCAGGCGGCCTCGAAGGGCGTCATGCCCTGGGCCAGCAGGGCCCCGGCAATCCCGGCCAGCACGTCCCCGGTCCCGGCCGTCGCGAGGCTGGGCGGGGCATTGTGGTTGATCGCCGCCCGGCCGTCCGGGGCCGCGATCACCGTGTCCGGCCCCTTCAGCACCGTGATGGCCCCGACCCGCGCGGCAGCCCGGCGGGCAGCGGCCAGCCTGTCCCCGCCGATTTCGCCGAAGAGACGGGCGAACTCCCCGCCATGGGGGGTGAGGATGGCGACCCCGCGCAGCCCATCCGGCTCGCCGGCGAAGGCGCCCAGCGCGCCGGCATCCGCCACCACCGCCCGCCCTGCCCCGACGGCACCGGCCAGCAGGTCGCGCGCCGCGTCATCAGGAGCGAGGCCCGGTCCGATCACCCAGGTACCGCGACGCGCATCCTCCAGAAGCGGCGCGACCGGCGGACCGGCGACGATCGCGCCCGGCTCCCCGCCCCTGAAAGCAATGGCAGCTTCCTCCGAAGCCGCGGCAAGGGTCACGAGCCCGGCCCCCGCCCGCCGCGCGGCCCCCGCGGCCAGCCGCGCGGCACCGGGCATGGCCCCGCCCGCCACCACCACATGCCCGCGACCGTATTTGTGCCCGGCCGGATCCGAAGCAGGCAGCCGCCAAAGCCCGGGCGCGTTGCGGAAGCTCCTTGCCCCCTCTGTCGCCAGGCCCTCCACCAGGGCGGCCTCCGGCAATCCGATATCGGCCAGATGCAGCGCCCCGCAGAGCTGGCGCCCCGGCTGCAGCAGATGCCCCGGCTTCAGCCGCGCGAAGGTCACGGTGCAAGCAGCCGCCGTGACGTCCCCGAGAGGTTGCCCGGTTGCGCCGTCCAGCCCGCTCGGCACATCCACGGCCAGGATCGGGCCGCCTGCCGCCCGCAGCACCGCCACGACCTCCCCGGCCAAGGGCCGGGAGGGCGCGGCACCGAGCAGCGCGTCGATCACCAGCCCGGACCGGGCAGCCTCCGCCGGGGTCAGGGGGACGATCGGGCCTCGCCAGCGGGCCGCCGCCCCGGCGGCCGGCCCGCCGGGCCGGGGCGGCGCCATCATGGCCACGGAGACGGGCCAGCCCGCCTCCTGCAACAGGCGGGCGGCCACGTAGCCATCCCCGCCATTATTGCCCGGCCCGGCCAGGACGAGGGTCCGGCAGGGCCGGAACCCGGCCATTGCCGCGCGGGCAACGGCGCGTCCGGCAGCCGCCATCAGGATCCGCACCGGCACGGCCGAGGCCGCATCGGCGCGCGTCATGGCAGCGGGGGTGAGCAGATCGAGGGGCCAGTCGCGCCGAACGGTTTTCTCTCGCATGAGAAAGGATATGATCCGACCGTGCGGGAAAAGGCATCAGACCTTCTCCCTCATCGCGAGAAACGCGGCGAAGACCGCTTCCGGGGGAACATGCCATGGCACATGAACGCTCTCTGCCAGAACTCTACGCACAGGATCCGGAGCGGGCCGACGCGCTCGCCTTCGGCCGGCGCGGGGCGCTGAAGGGCCCGGCCCTGGCGGCCATGGGCGCGGCGCTCGGAGCCACAATCCCCTTCGCGGCGCGGATGCCCCAGGGCCTTCTCCCCGCAGCCCTCGCCCAGCCCGCCGGCGCGCCGCCGACCCTCCGGATGGACGGCAAGGCACCCCTGCTCATCCTGGGGGAGCGCCCGCTCGTGGCGGAGACGCCGGAGGCGATGCTGGATGACGACGTCACCCCGGTCGATAAATTCTTCATCCGCAACAACGGCGGAATCCCCGAGCGCTTCGCGGGTGACCCCAAGACCTGGCGCGTAAAGATCGAAGGCGAGGTGAACACCCCGCTCGACCTGACGCTCGGCGAGTTGGAAAGCCGCTTCGAGGTGGTGACGCTCCGCCTGCAGATGGAATGCGGCGGCAATGGCCGCGCGGCCTTCTCGCCGGAAACCCGCGGCAACCAGTGGGGCAACGGCGCCATCTCCAACGGCGAATGGACCGGCGTGCGCCTGCGCGACGTGATCCGCGCCGCCGGGCCGAAGGAGAGTGCCCGCTTCACCGGCCATTTCGGGGCGGATCCCCACCTCTCCGGCGACGCGTCGCGCCCGGCGATCAGCCGCGGCATGCCCATCGCGAAGGCCATGGAGGACACCACCCTCATCGCCCTCCGCCTGAACGGGGAGGCGATCCCGCTGATCCATGGCTATCCCGTGCGGATGATCACCCCGGGCTGGCCTGGCAGCCTCTCCCAGAAATGGCTGACGCGAATCGTCCTGCGCCCCACGCCGCATGACGGGCCGGGCATGGGCGGCACCTCCTACCGCGTGCCGGTGCGGCCCATCGTGCCGGGAAGCAGCAATAACGGCGCCGATTTCGTCGATATCGCCTCCATGCCTGTCCGGGGATTGCTGACCAACCTCGCCCATGGCTCCCGCCTCGCCGCCGGCACGCGGCGGCTGGACCTGCGCGGCCATGCCTGGGCCGGGGACCGGACGGTGCGCGCCGTCCACGTCTCCTCTGATTTCGGCGCGAGCTGGACGGAGATGCGGGTGAGCGAGCCGCCCAACCGCCATTCCTGGCAGCGTTGGCAGGGCGCGCTGGAACTGCCCTCTGACGGCTATTTTGAGATCTGGACCCGCGCCACGGACAGCGAGGGTCGGATGCAGCCCCATGCGGCCGCCAACTGGAACCCGCAGGGCTACGCCGCCAATGCCATGGCACGGACGGCGATCCTCGTCGGATGAGCCTGTCGACAGTCGAGAGGGCGGGGCTGGGCGCGATCTGCGCGCTCGGCCTCCTCGTGCTGGCGCTGGACGTGCCCTCGTCCCGCCGCCCCGCGCCGCCCGCCGCGAACCCACCTACACCCGCGGCCATCGCCACCGCCGGGGCCGATGCCCGTGCTGCCGCGACGAGGGTAGAGGCAGACCGGGCCGCTGCCGAGCGCGCGGCCGCCGCGAGGGCCGAGGCGGAGCGCCTCGCCACCCTTCAGAACCCGCCGGAAACGGAGGATGTCCTCCCCGCCGGCCATGGGCGCGAGGAGGTCTTCGCCTTCTGCACGGCCTGCCACAGCACCGCAATCATCCGCCGCAGCGGCTTCTCCCGCGCCCGCTGGGACGAGCTGATGGATTGGATGACGGAAAAGCAGGGCATGGCACCGCTGGAGGGCGAGATGCGGACCCTGGTGGTCAATTACCTCGCCCAGCATTACCCGCCACGCCGAGGCCCGCGTAACGCGAACCCCTTCCTGAACTGATCCGGTCTAGGCTCTGTCCCGAATCGGCGGGGAGACTGGCATGGCCTTCGTGGTGGCGGTGGCCCAGCGCAAGGGCGGGGCGGGCAAGTCGACCGTCGCGGCCAACCTGGCAGTGGCCCTGGCCGCGGCCGGGGCGCGTGCGGCCCTTCTGGACACGGATCCCCAGGCCACCCTCACCCGTTGGTACGCGCTGCGCGGCGAGGCCGCCCGTCCCCTGCCTTTCGAGAGCCCTTCCGGCTGGCGCGTCCCGCAGACGATCGAGCGGCTGCGGAACACCATGGATTTCGTCGTACTGGACACGCCGCCCCATGCCGACACGGATAGCCGGATCGCCATGCGCTCGGCCGACCTCGTCCTGATCCCCCTTCAGCCCTCCGTCCCGGACCTCTGGGCGATGGAGGCGACACTGGAGGTGGCGGCGGCGGAGCGGCGGCCCGTGGCGCTGATGCTGAACCGCGTGCCCGCCCAGGGACGGGCGGCACAGGAAGTGGCGGCGACTCTGGCTAAACGGAAGCTCCCGCTTCTCCCGGCCTCCTTCGGAAACCGGACCGCCTTTGCGGCCTCCTTCGCGGAAGGTCTCGGTGTCCTGGAAGCCGCGCCTCGGAGTCAGGCGGCAGTGGAGGCCAAGGCCCTGGCCGAAGCCATCAGGCGAGAAAGCAGTTAAATTTCAAAAACAGCCATTTGCAGACATTTCCCAAGACAACATATCAGCGCGCTGCCGCTGAGACCTCCATCCGCCAGATCGCCAACCCAGCCCCAACAAGCACCATGAATCCCGCCAGGTCCCAGCCATCCGGCACTTCTCCCCAGAGGAGCACGCCAAGCGCCGTGGTCCACAAGATGGCCGAATACTCGAAAGGGGCGACCACCGTGGTATCCGCGGAGCGGTAGGCTGCCGTCATCAGGAGTTGCGCGACAACCGAGACCAGGCCGACGACCAGCAACAGCCCCCACTGCCCCGTACTGGGCCAGATCCACACCGGCACGGAGGCGATGCCCGACACGAGCGCGGCGCCAATGGCGAACCACAGCACGATGGTGATGCCGGATTCGCCGGCCTCGCCCATCCGCCGGATCGAGACCATCGCATAGGCCCAGCCCAGCGCCGCCGCCAGCACCGCCCCGACCGCGCCGGGATGGAGCGGTCCCGCCCCGCCGGGCTGCAGCATGATCAGCACCCCGCAGAACCCGGCCACCATCACGGCCAGCCGCTGCCATCCCACCCGCTCCTGCAGGAGCAGCACGGACAGTCCGGTGAGAAAGAGCGGCATGGTGAAGTTCAGCGCCGTCACGGTCGCCAGCGGCAGGTGAACATAGCCGTAAAAGGAGCCGTACATCCCGATCAGTCCCCCCACCAGCCGCTCCAGGTGGCGCCACGGATGCCGCGTGCGCAGGGCGCCGCGCAGCCCACCCGGGGCGGTCCAATGGGCCAGCAGCAAAATTGCCGGCAGGGCCAGGAGATTCCGGAACAGCACCACTTCAGACAGAGGAACCGCGCCCTCCAACGCTTTCACCGCCGCGGCCGAAATGGCGAAAAAGCCGGCCGAGCCCGTGACGCAGGCGATCGCCCGGGCCCGCGCGGCACGCTGGCCGCGCGTCGGGGCGGGTGGTGGCGGGGGATTCATGCGGGCCTTAGGTTGGTGTGACACCCCATTCTCCGCCCGCGGGCCCGGGCCGCAACCCCAGGCCTCGCGGGGCGGCCATGCCGGCCCCGGGGTGATTTCAAGCACCGCCGTTCCGCTGTAGCGTCCGCCGCGCATGACAGAGCAAGACGGCGCGGCACCCCCGCCCCCGACCGACCGGCCGGCCAAGGCCCAGCCCGTTCCGCCTCATCCCCTCTACCTCCCTGAGGCGGACGAGGTGGTCTGGAACGGCCGCTACCCCGTCCAGCGCGTGCGCTTCCGCTACCGCAAGCGGGACGGCACCCTCTCCGGCCCCCTGACCTGGGAATTGCTGCGGCGCGGCCAGGCGACCGTGATCCTCCCCTGGGATCCCATGACCGACCGCATCGCCTTGATCGAGCAGTTCCGCCTGCCGGCCCTCGCCGCCGGGGAGGAGCCGCGCATGACGGAACTGCCGGCGGGGATGGTGGAGGAGGGCGAGGACCCGATGGAGACCGCGCGGCGCGAGCTGGAGGAGGAGACCGGCCTCGCCTGCGCGCGGATGGAGCGGATCGGCGTTTACATGCTCATGCAGGGCGCCGCCGATGAGCGGGTGCATTTCCATCTGGCCGAGGTGTCGCTCCATGGCGAGCCGGGCATGGTGGGTGGCCTCGACTCCGAAAACGAGGAGACGGCCGTAACCGTGGTGGAAGCCGCCGAGGCCTTCGCCATGGTCGCGGAGAACCGGATCCGGAACGCACCCGCAGCCCTTGCCCTGCTCTGGCTCCAGGTGAATCACGCGCGGCTTCGCGCCGAATGGACGAAATGATGCAAACCCAGCCCATGTTCCGCGAAGACGCCTATGCCGAGGGAAATTCCGCCGTGGTGGTGGAAAGCTCCGAGGCCGGGGTGATCCTCGACCGCAGCGTCTTCTACCCCCGCTCCGGTGGCCAACCCGGCGATACGGGTGCCATCCTGTGGGAGGGCGGCGAGATGCCCGTCGCCGACACGGTAAAGACACCTGACGGCTCCGCCCTGCATGTTCCAACACCCGGCGCCCCCGTCCCGCCCGTCGGCGCGAAGGTGGCGGCGAAGCTCGACTGGACCAGGCGCCACCGGCACATGCGGATGCACACCACCCTGCACCTGCTCTGCGCCGCGATGCCCGGCATCTACGCCACCGGCAACCAGATCGGCGCGGAGAAATCCCGCCTCGACTTCGATCTGCCCGAGCCCCCTGCCAAGGAATGGGTGACGGAGAGGCTGAACGAGCTGATCGCGGCCGACCACCCGATCGGCGAGCGCTGGATCGCCGAGACCGAGTTGGACGCCAATCCCGGCCTCGTCCGCACCCTCTCCGTCCAGCCGCCGCGCGGGGCTGGGCAGGTGCGGCTGGTGCGGATCGGCACGGAGGAGGCGCCGATCGACCTCCAGCCCTGCGGCGGCACCCATGTACGCCGCACCGGGGAGATCGGGCGCGTCGAGGTGACGAAGATGGAAAGCAAGGGCAAGCAGAACCGGCGCATCCACATCGTGCTGGCGGGGGAATCGAAGTGACCGACATCGTCTCGACGGAGTGGCTGGCCCGGGAACTCGGCAAGCCCGACCTGGTGGTGCTGGACTGCACCCTGTTCCTGCCCAACGAGCCCGGCGACAAATTCGCGGCCTTCCGCGAGGCCCGCATTCCCGGCGCCCGCCTTTTCGACATCGACGCCTTCGCGGATCCGGACAGCGACCTGCCGCATATGGTCCCGACACCGGCGCGCTTCGCGAAACTCGCGGGCGCGCTCGGCATCTCGAATGAGAGCCGCGTCGTGTTCTATGACCAGCACGGGCTTCGCGCTTCGGCGCGCGGCTGGTGGCTGATGCGGCTGATGGGGCATGAGGCCGCCTTCGTCCTCGATGGCGGCCTGCCCAAGTGGAGGCGCGAGGGCAGGCCCGTGGAGTCAGGCGAGCCCCCCGCCTCGCCCGCCGCGAACTTCATTCCCGATTTCCGCGTCGACCGCCTGCGCGGCATCGGCGACATCAAGCGCATCGTCCGCCAGGGCGGCGGCGAGGCCCTGATCCTCGACGCCCGCGCCGCGGGCCGCTTCGACGGCACCGCGCCCGAGCCCCGCGCCGGCCTGCCCAGCGGCCATATGCCGGGCGCGGTGAACATCCCCTCCACCGAGATGCTGGCGCCGGACGGCACCATGCTGCCGCCGGAGGCCCTGCGCGCCCGCTTCGAGGAGGCGGGCGCCGATGGGGAGCGTCCGGTGATCCTCTCCTGCGGCTCGGGTGTCACGGCCTGCGTGCTGGCCCTCGGCCTTATCCGTGCCGGATTGCCGGAAGGGTCCGTCTATGACGGCTCCTGGACCGAATGGGCGTTGCGGCCCGAAACACCGAAAACCACCAAGGACCACGCCTGATGGCCGATCTCGCCGATAAATCCCTCGGCTTCGCGACCCGCATGTCGCATCACGGGCGTGCGGGCGCGAAGGCGCACGGATTCGTAAACCCTCCGGTCCATCGCGGCTCCACGGTGCTGTTCCCGGACTGCGAATCCCGCAAGTCGGCGGCGAAGCAGCGCTACGAGCAAGTGCTGACCTATGGCACCGCCGGCGGCCCGACCCACCACATGCTCGAGGACATGATCGCCGAGATCGAGGGCGGCACCCGCGCCGTGATCGTCGGCACCGGCCTCGCTGCCGTGATGGTGTCGCTGCTGGCCTATCTGAAGGCAGGCGACCACTGCCTCATGCCCGACAGCGTCTATGGCCCGGCGCGCAATCTGGCGGACGGGCTGATGACCGGCTTCGGCATCGAGACCACCTATTACGACCCGACGGTGGACGAGGCCGGGATGCGGGCACTGATCCGCCCGAACACGAAGGTCGTCTATACCGAGAGCCCGGGCAGCCACACCTTCGAGGTGCAGGACATCCCCGCCATCGCCCGCGCCGCCCATGCCGCCGGCGCCAAGGTGCTGATGGACAACACCTGGGGCTTCCACAATTTCCAGCCCTTCACCCATGGCGTGGATGTCTCCATCCAGGCGCTGACGAAATATGCGGGCGGCCATTCCGACATCCTACTGGGCAGCGTGGCCGTGAACACGCCCGAGGACTGGAACATCATCAAGGGCGCGGCCAGCCAGCTCGGCCAGTTCGCCAGCCCCGATGATTGCTGGCTGTGCCTGCGTGGCCTTCGCACCCTGCCCGTGCGGCTAAAGGCTCAGGCGGAGAACGGGCTGGTGGTCGCCCGCTGGCTGGAGGCGCGGCCCGAGGTGCTGCGCCTGCTGCACCCTGCTCTGCCATCCCACCCCCAGCACGCGATCTATGCACGCGACTTCACGGGGTCCTGTTCGCTCTTCGGCGTCGTCCTCCAGCCGCGCTACACCGACGCGGATGCGGAGGCCGTTGTGGACGCGCTCGCCCTGTTCGGGATCGGCGCCTCCTGGGGTGGCTATGAAAGCCTCGCCCTGCCGACGGCACCCTCCATCACCCGCACGGCGAAGGATCCGGGCCTCGGTGGGCCGGCGATCCGCATCCATGTGGGACTGGAGGAGTCGGAGGACCTGATCGCGGATCTCGCGCAGGCCCTGGACCGGCTGCCGCCGCAGTAAGATGGCCGGCCGGGGCGGCTCCGCCCCGGCCGCCGCCTCAGGCGGTCCGCGTGACGGCGGGGGATGCCGCCTCGGCCCGCTCCTGCCGGCGCCCGAGCCAGAAGCTCAGCGCCAGCCAGATCGCCGAGAGCGGCACCGCCACGATCGCAATCCCCGTCATGCCCAGCCCCAGCGCCGCGAGCCCGGCATAGGACCACGCCCCGATCTGGTCTCCGCCGCGATAGACCACCGTGTCGATGAAGTTCTTCGCCTTGTAGCGGTCCTCCCGTGGCACCGAGGTGAACAGCACCTCTCGCGTCGGCCGGGCCAGGGCGAAGTTGCTGACGCGCCGTATCACCTGCACCGCCACGAAGACGCCCACTGTCGGTGAGGCTGCCAGCGCCGCGAATCCCGCCACGCTGAACAGCGGCAGGGCGCAGAGCGTCAGCGCCACGCCGAGCCAGCCCATCAGCCGCCCCGTGAGGAAGAGCTGGAAGACCAGGGTCAGCACGTTCACCCAGAAGTCGATATCCGCGAAGAAGGCGGTGCGGGCCGCGCGGTTCGGGAAATTCGCCTCCGCGATCGTGGCCTGCTGGAAGTACAGGAAAGTGGAGGTGACGGAGTAGAACAGGATGAAGAAACCGATCCCCAGCAGGTAGGGGGATCGGAAGGTGTGCGTCATCCCCGCGAAGATGCCGCCGCCCACCGCCTTGTGCGGATCGCCGCCATCCACCGGCCGCTGGAAGGCGTCACTGATGCGGGAGAGGCGCCGCGAGGCAAAGACCGCGACCTCCAGCAGGATAATGGAGGCGAGAAGCAGCCAGTTCTGCCCCAGCCGCTCCACGAAGCCGGATGTCAGGGCCGATCCGGCGATGCCGCCCAGCGTGGCCCCGGCCGCGAGGAAGCCGAAGAGGCGCTTGCCTTGCTCCCCGTCGAACACGTCCACCACGAAGGACCAGAAAACCGATACGACAAACAGGTTGAAGACCGAGACCCAGATGAAGAAAGCCCGCCCGATCCAGACATGCTGCGCCGGACCGGCCATGGCCAGCAGCACCATGAAGACCAGCAGGTTCAGCATGAAGAAGCGGTAGGCAATGGCGATGAACCGCTCCCGCGGCCAACGACGCACCGCATAGGCGAAGAGCGGGTTCACCGCGAGCATGGCCAGCAAGGTGCCGGTGAACAGCCAGGGCAGGTTCCGCACCCCGCCCGCGACGCCCAGCTCGTCCCGGATCGGGCGCAGCACGTAATAGGCGAGGAAGAGCGCGAAGACGTAGAGCCAGGACCAGGCCAGCGCGCGTGCTTCGGCCGGGCGGACATCGATGACCCGCCGCAGCCCCCGATAGAACCAGCCGCCCTCCTCCGGATCGGAGGCGGCGTCAGAGCGCATCGATATACTGCTCCATCCGGCGGCGCAGCGCGGCATCGGGCATGCGGCCCTGGGCCGCCTTCAGATTGTCATCGACATAGCGGGCCTGGGCCATGCCCGGCACGGCACAGGTCACCGCCTCATGAGAGACGAGGTATTTCAGCATGACCTGCGCCCAGCTCGTGCAGTCGATCTCGGCGGCCCAGTCCGGCAGGGGCTTGCCCTGAGTGGCGCGGAACACGCTGCCGCGGCCAAAGGGCAGGTTGATGAACACCGCCATGCCACGATCCTTCGCCAGCGGGATGATCCGCTCGGCGGCGTTGCGGTTGTCCAGCGCGTAGTCGATCTGGATCGCGTCCAGCGTCTCCCGGCGCATCATCGCCTCGAAGGCCTCGTATTGGCGGTCGAAGGAGGTGGTGGCGCCCACATAGCGGATGCGCCCGGCCGCCTTCAGTTCCCGCAACGTCGCGAGCTGGTTGGTGATATCGCGCAGGTTGTGCACGGCAAGCAGGTCGATCCTGTCAGTCCGCAGGTTGCGAAAGGACTGCTCGATCTGCTCGCGCCCCTGCGCCCTGTTGTCGGCGCCGACCTTGGTGGCGAGGAACAGGGCGGGGCGGATGTTCAGATCCGCGACCAGCCCGCCCATGATGGCCTCGGCGTTGCCGTAGGAAGGGGCCGTGTCCAGCACCGTGCCACCAAGGGCATGGAAGCGGCGGAAGGTATCGCGCAGCGGGGCGATGTCCTCCTCCGTCTTCGCCTCTTCGTAGCGGCGTGCGGAGCCAAGGCCGATGACGGGGATCATCTCGCCGGAGGACGGGATCGGCTTGCGGATCAGGGCCGGCTGCTGCGCGGCAGCCTCCCGGCCGGTCAGGGCAGCGGCAAAGCCAGCCCCGAGGCCGGTGAGCGCGGTTCGGCGGGTCACATGCACGGCGTTGTCTCCCCATGGGCCCGCTTCCGCGGGAGCGGCGCGGGACGGCATCTCGCTTCTCGAATGGGGAGTGTTGCGCGATTGGGAAGGCGCGGAAACGGTCCGCCACCTCAAAACGGCGGCTAGGCCAACGCGGTGCAAGCCCCGCAGGTGCCCTCCACCTCCACCGTGGCGCGGGCCGGGCTGAATCCGGCCGCCCGGGCAGCGGCGGCGACGGCCGCGGCCACCGAATCGTCCGACAGCTCGGCGGTGCGGCCGCAATTGCGGCAGATCAGGAACTGGTGGGGGTGCTCATGGCCATGCCCATGGGCGGCCTCGGCACAGGGGATGAAGGCGTTCAGCCGCTCGATCCGGTGGATCAGCCCCTGGGCCAGCAGGAAGTCCAGCGCGCGATAAACCGTGGGGGGCGCGGCGCCGGGACGCTCGGCGCGCAGCCGGTCCAGCAGGGCATAGGCCCCGACGGGCTGCCCGGCCTCCAGCACCATCTCGAGCACGCGCCGGCGCAGCGGGGTGAGCTGCGCGCCCCGGCGGAGGCAGGCTTCCTCCGCCTCGCGCAGGGCGGTCGCGCGGTCGGAATGCGGGTGATGGAGCTCGCCGTGGGGCATCCGGTCCTCGGGGGCGGCGCGCGGAGGACGCCGGCGCCGGCCCGTCCTATATAGGCCCCATGGCCACGCCCCCCAACCGCCCGGCCGGGCTCCCCGCCTGGCACCCCCCCTCCCCCGAGGCCCGCGCGCGCTTCCTCGCGGCCCTGAAGCCCGACCCGAACGGGCTCGTGGCCGCGATCGCGCAGGCCCATGACAGCGGCGAGGTGCTGATGCTCGCCTGGATGAATGCCGAGGCGGTGGAGGAGACGCTCGCGACCGGCCGCGTGACCTATTACAGCCGCTCCCGCAAGGCGTTGTGGCGCAAGGGTGAGACCTCCGGCCAAGTGCAGCACC
>DATCMG010000799.1:0-4528 GCA_036563555.1 Roseomonas sp.
AAGGTCCAGCTGCACGAGTTTGGCCCGCTCCATCAGCCGCAGCAGGAAGCGGAAGCCGATGCCGATCGCCCGGCGGCCGAAGGGTTGGCCGATACGGGGCGGCAGGACGACCGACAGGACAAGGGCAACAAGCCCCCAGCCGAGAAAGCAGCCGCATAGCACCGCGACCACCCCGTAGAAGGCCAGCGTGTCCCGCAGCCGGCGGGGCCGGTCCGGTGGAGGTAGGGGCCCCGGGAAACCCGGCGTGGCGGCTGGCTGCGGCGCTGGCAATTCTTCCCCTCTCTGGCCGGGAGGGCCGCCGCTGGCCGGTCCCGTTTCGGTCAGGGGAAGGATAGCGGGAATGCGGGGGCCGCCCTACCCCTCCAGCGCCAGCACGGCGAAACTCGCAAGCCAATGCTCGCCCATATAATGGCCGGCGACATGAGGCAGGCCGGCTTCGAGGTGGCGGACGGCGGCACCCTCCATCGGCGCGCGGCGGGGATCCCGCGGGGGCAGGGTCGCGGCCAGGCGGTGCCAGCACCAGGCGCGGGAGAGGTTCAGCCCATCCAGATGCGCGATCTTGCCATCCGTCCGGTCCGATATCGTGGCAGGGGTGAAGAGGGTGGCGGGTTCACCCTGCGCGATCCGGGGAAGGAAGGCCCCGAACCAAGGGGCGAAATCGGCGGACGGCAGGAGGCGGGCCATGCAGGCGGCCTCGATCAGGGTGGAGGAAAGGAAGTCGTCGCCGCTGGGCTCGCCCCAGGCCGGGCAGTCGCGGTCGGCGCCATACCAACGGAGCGCGGTGGTGCGGAGGAGGGGAAGATCCTCCGCCATGGCGTCGGCGGCCATGAGGAGGCCGAAGGCGGTGTTGGTGTGGGTGCCGACGCGCACGGGATAGGTGGCGATGGGCAGGAAATCCCGGAAGCGCCGAGCAAAGGCCTCCGCCAGAGGGGAGAGGGTATTCGCCCAGGCTTCGGATGGGTGCCGGTCGAGTTCCGCGGCCAAGGCCAGAAGCCAGCCCCAGCCATAGGGGCGCTCGAAGCCACGCATGCCGGGCGCGGCGAGATAGGCGGTCTCCCCGGCCACGGCCTCGGGGGTGAGGCGGCGCTGGAACAGGGCACGGATGGCGGGGGCCGGTTCCATGGCGGGGAAGCGGCGTAGCAGGTGGGCCAGCATCCAATAGGCATGGACGCAGGAATGCCAGTCATAGCTGCCGAAGAAGACGGGATGCAGGGATGCAGGGGTGCGGGCGTCCCCTGGGCCGTTCAGCACATGGCCGGGCTTGTTCGGGTATTCGCGCTCCACATGGCCGAGGGCGATGGCTGCGAGGCGGGCGGCCAGGGGCTCGGTGAGGATGGGGCGCAGGGGGCTGCTCATCGCAAAACTTTCGGGGCTGGCCTTGTCCACTGCGGGGTGCCCGAGGCGGCAAGAGGCCATTTGAGCCAGCAGGACATGCCGTTTCCGTGCCTGCAAGGGCGTCTGTAATTCCGGCCTTGAAAACACCATCTGGTAGGTGGTGGGGAAACCTTACACGAGATATGGTGTTTACCGGGCCGATTCGCGGGCCCGGACGTGGGCTGCCACCGGGTTTTCCAGGGGATGGCGCGCGCCATCCCGATCCCGACATGGAGCATGCCGAATGGACGGCTATCACCCTCATCCCGATGCTATGCCTGCTCTGCGGCGCTTGCGCGCCCAGCCGGGCGCGGCTTTCGGCGAGGTGCCTCTGGCGGGGCGGCCGCTGGACGAGGGCATGGGCGTGGCGGTGGGCCGCCGCACCGTCTTCCGGCCAGAAGATGGGGAGAGCTTCGGGCGCGTGGCGGACCGGGTGGCGGCCGGGAATATGAGCCTGGCGCCGGCGCCGGATGTGCTGGAGCAGGCGCGGCTCCGCAATGCCATCGCGACGGGGGCGCTGCTGACCTCCGGCCGTCATCTGCAGCATGGCGATGCCGGGCAGGCCGGGCGGAACATGGAGGTGTTCACCAATTGCGCGACGGCGATCGCCTCCTTTGCCGAGTTCTATCTGCTGCTGAACGGGTCCGGCGTCGGCCGGGCGTATGACGACGAGCTGTCCCTGGTGGATTGGGGGCAGGCGCCGGAGTTGCTGCTGTATCTGGACCCGGCCCATGCGGATTATCCGCGGGGGCGGGACGGGCTGCGGCGCTTCGGGATCGAGATGGGCATCCTGCCCTGGGGCACGGACGAGGCCGGCTTCGACACGGAGGCTGAGGCGCGCGTGCGGGGATTCCTGGCGGCGGAGCTGCTGGCGGATCTCTCCTCCGCCCCTGCCGGTGCCGTGATGCACGGGGTGGAGGACAGCCGCGAGGGCTGGGCGAAGGCGGTGGAGCGGCTGGAATCCATGGCCTTCGGGGGTGCGCGGGAAGGGGCGCTGGTGGTCGATCTGTCCGCCATCCGTCCCGTCGGCAGCCCGATCAAGGGCATGCAGGGGCGGCCGTCCTCGGGGCCGGTCTCGCTGCTGCGGGGCCTGCTGAACATCCGGCGCCATGTGCTGGTGCCGGCGCGGGAGCGCGATCCGGCTGATGAGGCAATGCAGCCCTGGGAACAGGCGCTGCTGGTGGACCACTATCTTTCCGTCGAGGTGCAGGTGGGCGGAGCACGGCGTGCGGCGCGCATGGCCACCAAGTCCTGGCGCGATGCGGGCGTGCTGCGCTTCGTGCGCGCCAAGTCCGAGGGCGGGCTGTGGACGGCGAACAATTCGGTGATGGTGGATGCCGAGTTCTGGGCGCGGGTGCGGGCCCCAGAGGGGGATTCCGATCCGCTGACGGCCCATGCCAAGACGGTCTTCGCCGAGGTGACGCGCTGCGCCTACATCAATGGCGAGCCCGGCTTCATCAATGGCGACCGGCTGGAAGACCATCGCACCGGCACCGCCTGGGAAAAGCCCGTGCATGACGACGGGCGCGACTTCCGCAGCGATCGGTACCAGGTGGATCATGCGGCTGGGCTGCTGGCTGAGGCGTCGCGGCGCGCCTTTTCCTCGCGCTTTCCGGTCACCACCAATCCCTGCGGCGAGATCACGCTTCATGTGACGGGCGGATACTGCGTCATCGCTGATTTCGCGCCGCTGCTGGCCTGCCCGGCGGATCTGGAGAGTTTCGCGCCGGGCGGGGTGCCTGATGACGTGGCGGCGCTATGGGATGCACGGGTGGAGGACAGCGTGCGCCTGGGCGTGCGCTTCCTGATCCGGGCGAACCGGATGGATGCGCTCTATGGCGAGGAGGTCGCGCGGACCAACCGCATCGGCATCGGCCCGACTGGGCTGCATGAATGGGCCTGGATGCGCTTCGGCCTCGGCTTCCACGACCTGTTGGACGAGGGGAAGTCCCGCGCCTTCTGGCAGGCGCTGGACCGGCTTTCGGTGGCGGCGAAGGAGGAGGCGGATGCCTATGCCGCCAGCCTCGGCATGGCGCGGCCGGTGACGGTGACGACGGTGAAGCCCGCCGGCACCACCAGCAAGCTGTTCGGGCTGACGGAAGGCGCGCATCTGCCCGCGCGCCGGCAATATCTGCGATGGGTGCAGTTCAAGGGCGGCAGGGACGAGCAGACCGGGGCCTGGCTGGCCGATTCCGACCCGTTGCTGGCCGAGTATGAGGCGCGGGGCTACCCGACCCGCACGCTGCGGAGTTTCCCGGGGATGAGCATCGTGGGCTTCCCCACCGTGCCGCTGGCGTTGCGGCTCGGGCTGGGCGCGAAGCTGGTCACGGCGCCGGAGGCGAGCCCGGGCGAGCAATATGCCTGGCTGCGGCTGCTGGAGCGGCACTGGATCGGCGAGACTCAGGGCAACCAGGTGAGCTACACGCTGAAGGTCTTCACCGACCGTGTGAACCTGGAGGCGTTCCGCGCGATCATGCGGGACGAGCAGCCGCATGTGCGCTGCTGCTCCGTGCTGCCGAGCCGGCGGGATTCGGAACTAGGCTACGAATACCTGCCGGAGGAGGAAGTCTCCGCCGGGCGCTTCGCCGCCATCGTGGAGGGGATTCGCGACGGGGCGGTGCAGGAGGCCGTGGACTGGGCGCATCTGCAATGCGCGAGCGGGGTCTGCCCGATCTGAGACTCGCGCCGGCAAAACCGGCGCCCCAAAACCCGAAGAAAGAGATGGGGGGGCCGGGGGAATTCCTTTCCCCGGCCTTTCTTTTCCCCGCCTGTGGCACCCAGCCCCGCCGCTACCGCCTTCTGCCCCGCGGGACTACATCCCGCCCCATGCCCTTCCGTCCCCTTGAGTCCTTCATCGACCCGATCGCCCCGCCCGGCGTGCGGGCCGCGAAGCTCCTGGGCGTGGAGGTGCCGGAAGCGCCCCCGCCGCGGAGCCTGATCGGCTTCTACTGGCATTTCGCGCGCCAGGCGCGGGCGCTGCTGGTCGCGATCTTCCTCACTGGCTTCCTGGTGGCGGTGCTGGACAGCCTGATCCCGGTCTTCATCGGGCGTGTGGTGGCGCTGCTGGGGCAGCATGAGCCTGGGGCGCTCTGGGCGGAGGCGGGGGGCAGCCTGCTGTGGATGGGGGCGGTGCTGCTGGTGCTGCGGCCAGCCT
>DATCMG010000801.1:0-2072 GCA_036563555.1 Roseomonas sp.
GTGGAAGATCATCGACAGGCGCGTGTGCTTCGTCGCATCCGCCGCCACCTGCGGCAGCGGGCGCAATTCCAGCCCATGTGCGGCCGACAACTGCCGCGCGAGGCGAGAGGAGAGCGTCATCACCATGTCTGTGTGCAGCAGGATACCCGGCACGGCGGAGAGATGCGCCACCACCGCCCCCAGGCGCCTGGCCTGCCCGAGATCGCGCAGCACCCGGTCCATCGCCCCATCCCGCGATCCGTTCGGAGAATGCAGCAGATGGGGGAAGGCGACGTAGCGCTCCAGCGTCAGTTCGCCCTGCAGCAGCGGGTGGCCGGGGCGGGCAAGGACCATGAAGGCCTCGGGCAGCAGGCGCAGCCGCGTGTAGAGGGCCGTGGGCTCCGACAGCATGGCGATGGCGAGCTGCGCCTCGTTGCCCTCCAGCAAGGCATTGGCGTTGGTGCGATCGGCATGGCGGATCGCGACCAGGATGTTCGGTGCCTCCTGCGCCAGCCGCGCGAAGAGAGGCGGCGCCAGGACCGCTTCCGCATATTCCGAGAGGGCGAGGGTGAAGGCGCGGTCGCTCGTCGCGGGATCGAAGGGGGCGGTGGCCGCGAGCGTTTCCTGCAGCCGGTCGAGCATTTCCTCCACCGGGCGCATCAGGGCGAGTGCGAGGCTGGTCGGCTCCACGCCCTGTGGCGCACGAAGGAACAGCTCGTCGCCGAGCGCGGCGCGGAGCCGGTTCAGCGCGTTGGAAACGGCGGGCTGGGAGAGGTTCAGGCGCGCGGCCGCACGGGTGACGTGCCGCTCGCGCGCGACGGCATCGAAGACGCGCAGCAGGTTCAGGTCGAAGGCTGAGAGATCCTTCATGCCTCCGGGCTTCCGGCAAATCCGTAGAGCCGCGCCGGGTTGTCCCACAGCACCGACGCGCGCTGCGCCCGGGACAGGGGCGCCAGGGCAGCTTCGCGCAGGGCTCCTTCGTCCTGGGGCAGATCCGTGTTGGGGTGGGGCCAGTTGGTGCCCCAGAGCAGTCGGTCCGGTCCTACGGCCGCGAGGGCGCGGATCAGGGGCGCTGGATCGCCGGGCGGCAGGGCATAGGGGGAGGAGAGTTTCACCCAGGCGCGCCCGGCACCGAGCAGGTCACTTACCACGGGCCAGGCCGGGTGATCCGCGAAGCCCTCGGGCGGCAACAGGGCGAAATGGTCCAGCACCAGCGGGCAGGGCAGTGCGCGCAGGGCGGGCGCCATCCCGGCCAGCATATCGGCCGTGGCGAAGACCTGGAGATGCCAGCCCTGCCCGGCGCAGAGGCGGCCGAGCGCCGGCACATCCCCCGGCACCAGGGGCACGCCATGGATCAGGTTGGCGCGCAGCCCGACCACCCCGGCCCGGGCCATGCGGCGGCATTCGGCCGCGCCGGTATCCGGCGGAAGCACGGCGACGACGCGGGAAATCGCCGGTGCCTCGGCCCGCGCCGCCAGGTGCAGCGCGTTGTCGAAGCCATAGGAGGAAGGCTGGATCAGCACATGATGCGTGATCCCCAGCCGCGCCCGCAGGGTGGTGTAGGCGGAAAGCGGCGCATCGGGCGGCGGGCGCGTGCCGGGATGCGGCGGGATGGCCGGGTCATAGATGTGGTGGTGCGTGTCCACGATCCGGGGCGGCAGGGTGTCAGCCATGATGGGGCGCATCCTGGGCGCGCGCCGCGACAAGCGCCATGGCACGGGTTTCGGCCGGGAGGGCGCGGAGCGCCGCCAACTCCTCCGGCGTCGCGGCGATGCGATGGCGGACCAGCCATGCGGAGAGGCCGGGGGACGCCGTCCAGACGCAGAGCGGGATGGCCAGCACGGGCCCCGCGATGAAAGGCAGGGCCATCAGCAGGGCGGTGGGCGAGACCCCGGCCAGCACCGCCGCGCAGCCTGTTCCAAGCAGTGTATGCGGCCAGAGCAGCCTCGCCGCATCGGCCCAGGCCACGCCGCGATCCGCCCGGTTCTGCGGCGCCCAGCCATCCCGCTTTCCCAGCGCCAGCCGGGCGAGGGCGAGGCTTTTGTTGATGAGGCTCACCGGCTCGGTCAGCAGGGAGAAGAAGATTTCCGCCG
>DATCMG010000804.1:0-4795 GCA_036563555.1 Roseomonas sp.
TGGCTGGCAGCGGCGGCCCTGTGGCGGAGGGAGAGCCGCCCGACGGATTCGTCTTCGCCCGCGCCATGGCAGGGGAGGCGGAGATCCTGACCCTGGCGGTGGATCCCGGCGCGCGGCGGCGGGGCCTGGGGGGTGCGCTGCTCACGGCGGCCGTTACGGAGGCGGGGCGCCGGGGCGCGGAAGTCCTGTTCCTGGAGGTGTCGGAGGCGAATGCGCCGGCCCGTGCCCTCTATGCCCGCGCCGGGGCAATGGAGGTCGGGCGGCGGCGGCGTTATTACGCGGATGGAAGCGACGCGCTGGTTCTGCGAATCGGCGGTAACGGCTAAAGCGCGGAAGAAGGACGCCTTACCCCGCCTTCCGGATCCAGAGGCGCACGGTGCCATCCGGATCCTCCTCAAGGCCAAGGACCGTGTGGCCCTGCTCGGTGGCGGTGCGGGGGACGTTGCGGCGCGGCTCCTCGCCGCGCAGGGCGACGAGAAGAATCTCCCCCGGCGCCATGCGGTCGAGCGCCAGGCGGGTGCGGACGAAGGTCATGGGGCAGGTTTCGCGGGTAATGTCGAGGCGGCAAGTCTCGGCGGACGTGCCGAACTGTTGCGAAACACCCAATTCTTTGTTCACCCGAGAAACCTTTCCATCTTCCTCTGTCATCCGCCCCACAAAGGATGTAGATCATCCACGAATCGGATCGCAACGAATGCTGGTTTCATGCGAATTTCTTTCATCCGGCGGAACGGAGAGGGTTTTGGGTATGGCGGATAGCGCGACATCGACGCGGGAGAGCGCCGAGGGAAGCGTGCTGGGGCTGACGGCGCAGATCGTGGCCGCCCATGTCTCGAACAACCCCGTGCCGCTGGCCGAGTTGTCCGGCCTGATCGAAAACGTGCACCGCACGCTGGCCGGCCTGGGCCGCCCCGCCGAGGTGATTCCGCCCACCCGGCCGGAGCCGGCCGTGGCCGTGAAGAAGAGCGTTACGCTGGAGTACCTGGTTTGCCTGGAGGACGGCAAGAAGCTCAAAATGCTGAAGCGCCACCTCAAGACTGCCTACAACATGACGCCGGAGCAGTATCGCGAGCGCTGGGGACTGCCGCCGGATTATCCGATGGTGGCGCCGGCCTATGCCGAGCATCGCTCCTCCCTGGCCAAGAAGATCGGCCTTGGCACCCGCCCCCGCTTGCCCCGGCGTGGACGCGGCGCGAAGGATTGAGAGCCGCTTGAGGACGCCGTGACCGGGACGGCGCACCGGGGCCGTTTGGCGCCGGGGCGCTGGGCGGGGTAGTCTCCGCCCGAACGGGATCATCATGGACCACGCCACTCACACCCACACCAAAGCCCCCCATCGGGCGGATCCGACCCGGATCGAGCGGCTCTGTATCGAGCGCGGCCTGAAGATGACCGGCCAGCGCCGGCTGATCGCGCGCGTCCTCTCCGAAGCCGAGGACCACCCGGATGTCGAGGAGTTGTACCGCCGCGCCATCGCGCTCGACAGCAAGGTCTCGATCGCGACCGTGTACCGCACCGTGCGGCTGCTGGAGGAGAAGGGGATCCTCGAGCGGCGTGACTTCGGCGGCGGGCGCTCGCGCTATGACCCGGCCGATCGTGGGCACCATCATCACCTGATCGATGTCGACACCGGCACCGTCATCGAGTTCGAGGACGAGGAGCACGAGCGGCTCGTGCAGTCCATCGCCGCGCGCTACGGCTTCACCCTGGTGCAGCAGCGGCTGGAGCTGTTCGGGAAGAAGGCCCCCGCCCCCGCCGTGCCGGAGGCGAAGCGCCGCCCCGCCGCGGGGACGAAAAAGGAACAGGAATGACCGAGACGGATCTCGGCTTTGGGGAGCTGCGCAACGGCAGTCTGGGCGTCCGGATCGCGGAGAGCGCGGTGGAGGTCGAGGCCGCGCAGGCGCTGCGTTGGCGCGTCTTCTACGAGGAGATGGGCGCGAACCCCGATGACGCCACCTCCAGCACCCGCCTGGACGCCGACGCCTATGACCCCGTGGCGGACCACCTGCTCGTGCTCGACCATGACCGGGGCGAGGGCGCGGCGGCGGTGGTCGGCACTTATCGCCTGATTCGCCGCCCGGCCGCCGAGCGGGTGGGGCGCTTCTACTCGGCCTCCGAATACGACCTGACGCCGCTGCTGAAGCTGGAGGGCGGGCTGCTGGAACTGGGGCGGTCCTGCGTGGATGAGGGATACCGCACGCGGGGAACGCTGCAACTGCTCTGGCAGGGCATCGCCGCCTATGTGTTCCAGCACAGGATCGCGCTGATGTTCGGCTGCGCCTCCCTGCCCGGGACCGATCCGGACGCGCTGGCGGAGCCATTGACCTATCTGCATGCGCACCACCTGGCGCCGCCCGAATTGCGGCCACGAGCCCTGCCGGAACTATATGTGCCGATGGACCGGATGGATCCTGGGGCGATGAATGCGAAGCGGGTGCTGGCGGAACTGCCGCCGCTGGTGAAGGGCTATTTGCGGCTGGGCGGCTTCGTCGGCGACGGGGCGGTGGTGGACCGGCAGTTCAACACCACGGATGTCTGCGTGGTGGTGAAGACGGACCAGGTAACGGCCAAGTACTACAAGCACTATGAGCGCAAGCTGGGCGGGACGGGCGAATAGCGGCCCGGCCCCTCGCTTGCTGCGGGCCACCCGGCATCGACTGATCCCCCAGGCCATCTGGGATTCCGACGGAGCAGGTGGGGCCGACGCGGTGGTCTTCGCCCGAATAGGAATCGGCCCGGTCGTAACGGGGAAGAATTTCTGGCTGGTGTGAGGCGGACCCGCCACTGGCGGGCCCCCGCCCCTATTCCACCCGCAGCGCCATGCCATCACGCTGCGGGTCTGCGCCGCCTTCCAACCCGGTGCCGTCCACCTGGATGCCGTGCAGCGCGGCAAAGGCGTAGCTCATCCAGCTGCGCTTGATGTCATAGCCCATGCCGGCCAGCGCATCCGTCACGTCCCGCCGCACGCGGTTCGAAACGTCGATGGAATCCGACACCGCCACGATCCGCGGGGCCGCCACGGCGTCCGACATGGACATGCCGAAATCCAGCACGTTGCTGATCCCCTGCGCCACGGCGGGGGCGATGTAGCTGCCGCCGGGGGCGCCGATGACGATGCGGGGCGCATCGCCCTTGAACACGATCGTCGGCGCGGAGGAAGAGGCACGCCGCTTGCCCGGCGCGATCGAGCCCGCATGGCCCGGACGCGGGTCGAAGCGGCTCATCGAGCCATTATACATGAAGCCCAGCCCCTCCGTGATCGCGCCGGAGGGGCTGCCGAGAGTGTGCGTCATCGTCACGCAATTGCCGTCCCCATCCACCACCGAGACATGGGTGGTGTCACGCTCCGTCTTGCGTTCCAGCCGCGTGACGCGAAGGCGGTCGCCGCGCCGGATGCCCGCGGCGACCTCGGCCGTGTAGGCGTGGGAGAGAAGCTGCTCCGTCGGCACCGGCACGAAGGCCGGATCGGACATGTTGCGGTCCTTGTCGATGGTCATGCGCTTCATGGCCTCGGCCAGGATGCGGACATGCTCGACGCTGCCATGGGTCAGGCTGCCAAGGTCAAAATGCTCAAGGATATGCAGCACCTGGAGCATGGCGAAGCCGCTGCTCGGCGGCGGGTTGGTGGCGATGCGGTGGCCGCGATACCCGCCCCAGATCGGATCGGCGAGGGACGGCTTATAGGCCCGCAGATCCTCCATCCCGATCAGCCCGCCATGGGCTTTGAAATCGGCCGCGATCTCCTCGGCCATCTCTCCGGTGTAGAAGAGTTCCGGGCCGCCCTCCGCCAGCCTTTCCAGGCTGCGCGCCATGTCGGGGTTGTGGATGATATCGCCCAGGCGTTTGAGGCTGCCATCCTCGCGGAAATAGACGCGGCGGCCGGTCGCGGTCATGCGCAGCTTGTCGATCGTGTTGACCTGACCGCTGGCGGATTGGTCCTGGCTCCAGAACCAGTGGACATGCGGGCGCACCATCCAGCCCTGCCGGGCCTGGGCGATGGCGGGGGCGAACACGTCCCGCCATTCCATGCTGCCCCAGAGGCGAAGCGCCTCCGCATAACCCGCCACATTGCCGGGAGTGCAGACGGCGAGATGGCCGGCCTCGCTGATGCCGCCTTCGAGCAGGAAGGCGAAACCGTCGCGCGACTGGCCCAGCAACTTGTCCGCCCACATGTCCGGCGTGGCGGCGAGCGGCGCACGGGAGAAGAATTCCAGCACCTTGTGCACGCCGCGCTTCGGCAGGAACACCTGCATGGAGCCGAAGCCGCCGATCCCTACCATCTGCGGGTCCACCACGCCCTGCACCAGGCCGCAGGCGATGGCGGCGTCCACGGCATTGCCGCCGCGCTCCAGCACGCGCGCGCCGGCCTCCACCGCCTCGGGCTGCGGTGCGACGATCATTCCGGGCATGTCAGGCGCGCCTCGTCTTGAGGATATCGGCGAGGAAGTCCTGCACGCGGTCGATCACCAGCATGCGGCTATGGGCGACGCCGGGAACGAGATCGAAGCGGACCTGCACCCCCGCGGCCTCGAAGGATTTCTGCAAGGCCTTGAGGCGTTCCGGCCGCGTGCGGCCGGCGTCATTGGCGCCTTCCATCCAATAGGTGCCGCCGGGCTTATGGGTGATTTCCCAGGTTTCCAGATCGGCATCGCCCACCAGCATCTGCACTGGGACCTTCGCCAGGGCCTCTCGGTCGAAGTCGATTCCGAAGACCTCCTTCAGATTGCGGATACCGACCCACCAGTCGCGGTCCGGATCGAGCAGCGTGACGGAGCCGGACGCACCGATGCAGGCC
>DATCMG010000642.1:0-6528 GCA_036563555.1 Roseomonas sp.
GATCTGGCCGCGATCGGCATTCACCGCCGCGCGGTAGAGCAGGAGCTGCGCGGCCTCCAGCTTCAGCGCGATATCGGCGAACTTCCACTGGATGCCCTGGAACTCGTTCAGCGTGCGCCCGAACTGCCGGCGCGTCGCGGCATGCTCCTTCGCGCGCTCGAAGGCATAGCGCCCGACCGCCAGCGAACGCGCGGTGTTGCCGACGCGCTCCGCGTTGAAGGCCGCGATCTGCTTCTTGAAGCCGCCGGGGCCGAGGAGGAGGTTTTCGCGCGGCACGCGGCACTCCTCGAAATACAGCGCGCTCCACTCCTCCCCGTTCAGGAAGCGGGAGGGCTGGCCGATGATGAAGCCCGGCGTGCCCCGCTCGATCAGGATGGAGCCGATCCCATCAATGGCAGGCCCGAAGCGGCAATAGATGAGATAGAGCGACGCCTCCGCGCTATGCGTCCCGAAAACCTTCGAGCCGTTGACGACGTAGTGCTCCCCATCCAGCCGGGCCGTGGTCTTCAGCTCCGTCGCCGCCGATCCGGCCTCCGGCTCGCTCATGCCCAGCGAGATGGCGTTGCGCCCGGCCAGCAGCTCCGGCAGCCAGCGCGCCTTCTGCTCGGGCGTCGCATATTCCGCGAAGGTGCGGATCGGGCCGAAATTGCCGGCCTGGATCACATCCGCGCTGCGCGGACAGACCAGCGCCACCTGCTCGATTGCCAGCACCGCATCCATCAGCGTGCCGCCCTGGCCGCCATCCGCCTCGGGGATGGTGATGCCCAGCAGCCCCTGCTTTGCCGCGAGCTGCGCCACGTCATAAGGGAAGCCGGGCCTGTGGGCGCGTTCCAGGGCACCGGCGGCCAGGTTCTCCTCGGCAAAGCGGCGGACGGAGTCCGCGAAGATCCGTTGGTCCTCGGTCAGGCTGAAATCCATCGCCGCGTCGCTTCCTCACCTGGCCTTCTGGCGCCGCCACCCTGCCCCAGACACCTGGGCCTGGGGAGCCGCCAGTTCTTTATGCCTAGATGAGTTTTTGGCATGTCACCATGTCACACGCGAAATCAGGGAAACGGCCGCGTGGACGCGCCGGCGCCTTTCCTCAACCCGATGCACGTCTTTTGCCATCGCCGCCCGGCACGGCCGCTTTTCCCGCGCCCCGGACGTGCTCGGCGTCTCGCAATCCGCCGTCAGCGCCCGATGGCCAGGGGCTGACAGGCCCGGATGTCCAGGAGCGAGCTTGGCCTCGCCCCTGGACACGGAGTGTCGCGCTCAGCCCTGGTGAGGGCGCTCCTTTGGCTCTCCAGCCTCGGCGATGCTGCGCTTGGTACCTTCAGCCACCTCCCGTAGCGCCTCTCCCGCTACCCGGGTGACATCGCCGGCCGCCTTGCCAAGGGTGTTCCCCGCATTGGAAAGGCCGCCCCGGTCGAGTTGCTCTTTCGTCTCGGAGTAAGTCGCCGCGACAGACTCCTGCACTCGTTCGAGTTGCTCGCCTGCCGCGGCCCGAACACTTTCATATCCTTCGCGGGCAGCATCCTCGACGCGATCCGCCACCGTGTCACGCGCCTCTCCCAGCAGCCTGTCCTCGGTCTGGGTTCGGGGCAGGACCGCTCCGAGCGCCGCGCCAAGAGCAAGTCCGAGCGCCCCGAACAGCAGCGGCTGGGCCTCGGCGAGATGCTCGAAGCTGCCGGATGCACCTCGCGTCGTCGAGGAGGCGCGGCTTCGGGCCGTACCGAGCCCTTCTCCCACGGCCCCGACAGCCTGCTGACCCAGGGAGCCAAGGCCTTGCGCCGCCCTCCCTGCAGCATCGGAAACGCTGCTGGCAAGGTCGGAGCCGGCCGCGGCGACGCGGGAGGCAGCGTCGCCCACTGCGGAGGTTGCGCGTGACATGGCATCGCTCGCCGCCCCGGCGGCCTGGCCTGCGCGCTCCTGCGTGGATTCGACCATATCCGAGATCCGGGCCCGCGCCGTTCCCGTCCTCCCCGAACCCGAGCCCGAGACGGGCATGCTGCCCACATATGCTCCGCTGTATGATCCGCTATCCGGAGGGGGCAGCAGCTTCGGGCTGGAAGCGGATGCCGACGAGGAGGCATGGCCGCCAGACCCATTCTTGGACAGGAGCAGCCACGCAATGCCCGCCCCGATCAGGGCCACGGGCAGGGGGTTGTCCCGGATCGAGGCTCCGAGGTTGCGTGCGAATTCGGCCCCGCCCGAGCCCCGCGCATAATCGGTGACCTGGTCCACCACCTGGTCCATCAACTGGCCGGGCGCCAGCTTCCCTCGAAGCGCGTCCAATGTTCCGGAAACATTCGCGCGGGTCTGCTCGACTTCCGTCTCGATCTGTCCGGAGGACTTATCCCCGGGGTCTGTGGTTGTCCCGCTCATCGCACCTGCTCCTTGGCGACCTCGGCGTCCCGCGACAGCTGCGTGACGGTCCGGTCGGGTGTGAGGTTGGAAGCCTTCAGGCGGCTCAGCCCAGAGCGCAGCACGATGTAGCCGATCACTGCGACGACAACCGCCACGATCAGGGCCGAAACCGTGGCTGAGAGACCGACGAACTCCACCAGAAAGGCGATGGCGGCCTGCAGCAGCACGATCAGCGCCCCCAGCAGAAGGACTCCGCCGATGGCGAGCGAGGTGCTCGCCGTCCCAACGACAGACACTTTCTCGCCGATCTCGGCGCGGGCGAGCTGGACCTCCTTCCGGACCAGCGTCGAAGTCTGGTCGACAAGGTCGCCGAGCAGGTCAGGGATCGATCGATCGGTGGGCTGGCTCATAGCGGAGTCCCCGTGCGATCGTTGGGCATCGGATCAGAACTGCCGCCAATGGCCGGCGGTGTGCCGATCGCCCTGGCCGGTACCACGGGGCCCGCGTCGCCCGCCGGGGCAACCGGCATGCTGCCCGGCATGGCGCCGCCAGGCCGGTGCGCCGCGGCGCCGCCAAGGCTGGCCGCAGCCATGGTCGCCGGCTTCGCGGCATCCCCCCCGCGGCTTGGAATCCAGCCCGGGGCCGCATGGGGCGTGGCCATTGCGGGGCCGTGAGGGTGGCCGGTCCTGGCCGGGGATCCCTCCGCGGAGCTCTTGGCGAAGCGGGCGAGGGCGAAGCCCGCCAGGGCCGCGGCACCGAAGAACGCCGCAGGCTGGCGCCGGGCGAAATCAGTGACATCCTGCATCAACTGGCCAGCGCTGCGATCCCGCAGGGCCGCCGAAATTCCCTCGACGGAATCCGCCGCCGAGCGGACATGGCGGGCTATTTCGGGTGAGGAATCCTCAAGGTCCTCGGCGGCGTGCCTGATGGCGGTGGCAAAACCGGAGGCCTGCTCGGCCGCGGCTTCCTTCCCGTCCTCCGCGAGGTCCTCGGCCCGTTCTCGCGCGGCGCCCAGGATTTCCTCGCCCTGCGTCCTGGCCTCTTCAGTGGCGCTGGCCGCCGTTTCTCGGACGCTGTTGGCGGCCTCGCCAGCATGGGTCTGGAGCTTCGCTGCGGCGGCCTGGGCGTCGTCGCGCAGGTCGGCCAGCGGGCGGCTCGAGGGAGGCTGCGCTCCCGGCTTGTCGCTCATAACTGCCTCCTCCTGGCGCGCTCACCGAAGTCGGACGCGCCAAGCAAGAGAACCGCTGGACGAAGATTTGGTTCCCCAGGAAATGGAGGGCGCCGGGCAGATAATTGTCCGCGGTCAGGGTCATGAGACAGGTGGGATCGATTGAGCGCGGAAGGCTTTCCGGTTCATCCTGGTCCTTGAAGAGGGGCTTGGAGAACCACCGGCCGGTTCCCTGGCCAGCAATCGCTCTTGCGCGGGTTGGCAACATGAGCCTGTCGCCCGATCCGCCATCCGAGGGGCGACTGCCTATCCCTCATCCTTCGGCTCCGCATCAGCTTCCGTCCAGCGGGCAATCCGCGGCAGTGCCGCGTGACGGGCCTCAAGCCGGGCAATGTCGGCGAGGTTGCCGACGGCAGTTCGCCCAGCGGACAGGATAAGGTCGGCATGTCGGCGCAGCTCAACCTGCCGATCCGGGCGGGCCTCGACCGCCATGACGTGACCAAGCGTTTCAAGCAGGTGGATGAGGACCGCCGGCGATCCAGATGCGTGATGCCGGATCATGTGGAACATCGCGTCGCAAAGCCCGGCGTAGTCCGTCACCTTTCGATGCAGCGCCACTCTCCCCTTGCGCATGACCGTACTGCCCTGCAGGTAGCGCGGCGCGACCTCGCACAAGGCAGCGCCCAGCCGGTCGAGAACCGCGATGGCGGTAAACGGGTCGTTGATGCCGGGTGACAGGGCCCGCACCGCGACCTCCACCAACTGCCTCACGGCGAATTCCAGATCCTGCGCCGCAGCCTGCCGGGCACCCAGCGAGAAGGCGGCACGAACAAGATCCTTCGCCCTCGCGGCCTCGGCGCTTCCAGCCAGTTCGGCAACCGCGCCGCCGGGGAACAGGTAGTCGCCCGGGCGGACGAGCAGCACCAGGACCACACCATGCTCCGCGGCCCAGTCGGCGAGGCTGTCCTCGTCCACCGCGCGAAGATAGCCGCGCTCGGCCAGGGTCACAGGAGTTCCGCGCGGCGGGGCCACGGCAGGTGCGCCCGGGAGCTCATCCAGGCTGAGGCGGCCGATCGCCTCCGACAACTCGTCATGCACCAGGTCGATGACCGTTTCGACATTGATGCCCGCGGCCACATGGTGCACGAACCAGATCAGGGTAGCGACGCACAGCAGGGCAAGGAGCATCGCGCCCGTGACGCCGAGATGCGGCACGAATGGCACTTCGTCGACTGAGCGGACGGTCCGCAGCACCACCAGCGCATAGACGAAGGTGCCCAGGAAGACGCCGAGCGCGTACTGGTTGCCAGCGTCGCGCACGAAGTTGCGCAGCAGGCGCGGTCCCATCTGTCCTGAGGCGAGGGACAGCGCCGCCACGGTGATCGAAAAGATGGTGCCGGCGACCCCTATCATGGAGGACGCAACCGCGCTCAGCACCGCCCTGGCCCCGGCTTCGCCCCCGGCATAGATCCAATGATCCGGCACCCAGGGCAGCTTCGCCCCGGCCTGCTCCGCCAGGACCGCTGCCTCCCCGAGCAGGAGGCCAAGCAGCACGAGAAGCGCCGGCCGGATCCAGAAGGCGTCTCCCAGCGCCTCCAGCCAGCCCCGGAGCCTGCTGGTCACAGTCGCTCGTCACCCGAGGCCGCAAGCTCGGGCCAAGCCTCGCGCAGCGAGGCGGCGCGGGTCACCCCGGGGCCGAGTCCAAGGACGCCCAGGCCCAGCAGCAACCCAGGCAGAATGGCCGTGGCTGAAAATCCGAGGGCCTGCAGACGGCCCAGCGCTTCGTCGAACATGGTATGGCCCCGCCATGGTGCGGATCGAACGCGTCAGGCCCTGAAACCTGCGCGGCGCCGGACTATCCGGCAGCCTCACCGGCTCCTCTCGCTCCTGCCGGGGTGCCGATGCCGGATGAGCCCTCCGGGGCTCTTCCATCAGGGCGTCGCGTTGGCGTCATGAGCCTCGGGGCAAGGGCGCCCGCGGCGAGCGCGCCGGCCGTATCCATGAGGATGTCGAGGACCGTATCGTGCTTGCCCTTGATGACGTCGCCGGGGGCAATCTGGTCGAAGCCCCATTCCGCCACTTCCCACAGCGCTCCGACGGCAATCCCGACACTCGCGAGGATCAGGACAATCAGCATCCAGTGACCGGGCTCGCCCTTGAGCGCATGGCCGCAAACAAGGACAGCCAGCCAGAGCGTGATCGCAAGAATGGTGGAGGCGTGCAGGATGCGGTCGAACCACCAGAACTGCTGGTAAAGATCAAAGGCATAACCCGCAATGTTCACGGCCCCCAGGGCGATGAGCAGGGACCACGCGATCACGCGTCCCGTAGCGGTGGCTTGCATCCTCATGCTCCTGTTCGTGAAGTGTTGGGGCAGCATGCATTCGGCAGGGATTGGCAAGGCCGGACCAGGCGCACTCAGCCGGAACGGCTTTGCGTCTCCTCAAGCGCCATGCCTCGGAAACGCGGCGGGCCAGTGCGGTCTCGGCGATCGCCTTATGCACGGCAGCCTTCCCTTCGATAAGGCTGGCCCGGGTGGCAACCCACTTGGCCCGCGTCGGTTCCGCCGGTCCTGGAGGATCTCGCCATGGGGCAGAGATGAACGAGCCGGCCCTGCCTCGGCAAGAGCCTTTCCTCAGGGACTTCAATCGAATTTATTATTTAATAGATAAGGCTGCTGCCGATGCGCATGCCAAGGCCATCGGCGGTCCAATATGGCTCAGAATTTCTGCCGCATCAGCGTGTGAGCTGGGATGGTGCGATCGACGACGCGGATGCCGCAGCCCAGGTGCGATCAGGGAATCTTACACCTGGTCTCGCAAGGGCTTTGAAACCACTGAATTTGGAGGGCGGCATAATTCCTGCTTCGTATCCTTACCCGACAGTGGGATGAGAAAGGAAAGGCTATGCGTAGGCATCTTTTAGCCGCCACGGCAGCAATCGCAGTGCTTGCGGCTGGATCAGCATCACACGCAGCAAATATTTCATTTACCGGGAATTTTCTGTCCGACGAC
>DATCMG010000810.1:0-2275 GCA_036563555.1 Roseomonas sp.
GGAAGGGGCCGGAGCCAATCACCTCGGTAATACGCTGATCGGCGGGGATCTCGGCGATCCGCTTCGGCAGGATGAAGGGCACGGGCCCACCGGGCTTGGCCAGCGTCTCCAGCACCAGGCCGTAGGGCTGCTTCAGCACCAGGCGGAAGCGTGCGTCATCAACAGCCTCCAGCCTTTCCGTCACGTTGCGCAGCCGGGTACCCATCACGTCCCGAGGCATCCAGCGGGAGAGGGAGGCGACGACGTCAGCGCTGATTACGGCGACGCCGTCATGGAACTTCAGCCCGGAGCGCAGGCGGAAATCATAGGTGAGCCTGTCCTCCGAGACGGACCACTCGTCCACCATCTGCGGCTGCACCTGACTCTTCGCATCCAGTGCGAAAAGCGTGTCATAGACGAGATAGCCATGGTTGCGCGTGATGTAGGCCGTGGTGGCATAGGGGTCGAGCACACCGAGCGTTGCATGCATCACCGCCTTGATGATGCGCTTGTCCTGGGACTCCGCGCGCGGCGCGGCAAGCAGGGCGGCTGCGCCGACCCCGCCCTGGAGGACGGAGCGACGGGTGCTGTTGAAGACCATGGTCGTGTTCTCCTGCATTCAATGGCGGATGACGGGATCAATGGGATGGCGGCCGAGGGCGCCCAGCACCGCCTCGCACCAAGCGGCCATGCGGAGCAGCGCCGCCTCGCCGCGCGGGCGGCCGAGGATCTGGAGCCCGACTGGCATACCCTCCTGCGTGAAGCCGCAGGGGATGGAGATGACGGGACAGGCGGTGAGGGAGAGAGTGAAGGTGATCGCGATCCAGTCGATGTAGGAATCGAAATCATGCGCGCCGAGGCGTTCCACGCGGCGCCATTCGCAGGGGAAGGGCGCCATGATGGCGGTCGGGCAAATCAGGAACTCATGATCGTCCAGGAAGTCCATCAGGCGCTGGAACATGGCGGCGCGGGCATTCTCGGCTTGCGCGTAATCGGAGATAGGCAGGGTGGCGGCGCGCTCCGTGCTCGCATGGATCTCCGGGATCACGCGCTCACCATGCTGCGCGATCATCGGGGCGAAGGCGGCCAGGTGGTTCACGCCGCGGATGGCGTGGAACACGTCGCGGCCCTGGGAGAGGTCGGGGGCGCGCCGCTCGACGCCTGCCCCCGCCTCGGCCAGCTTCGCGACGGCCGCCTCCACCACCGCCGCCACGGCGGGACCGACCGGCGTGACGCCGAGATCTATGGAGAAGCCCACGCGGCCGGGTTTGCGCGGCGTGCTAGCGGCCTCCGAGAAGGTACCGGGCGGGGCCGAGGGCAGGCTGAGCGGATCGGTCCACACCTCGCCCGCCATGGCGTCCAGCATCAGCCCGCAATCGGCGACGGTGCGGGTGATAGGCCCAACGACGGGCAACATGGAGAAGCTCATCCCGCGCCGCGCCCGCGGCACGCGGCCGGGGGAGGGCCGCAGCCCCACCACGGAGCAGAAGGCCGCCGGTAGCCGGATCGAGGCGCCGAGATCGGAACCCAGCGCCATCCAGGCTTCGCCGGTTGCGACCGAGGCCGCCGCGCCGCCGGAGGAGCCGCCCACCGTCAGCCGCGTGTCGAAGGGATTTCGCGTCGGGCCGAAGAGCGCGTTGATGGTGGAGGCGTTGAAGCCGAATTCCGGCGAGTTGGACTTGCCGAGGGTAACGCCGCCATTCCCTTCCAGCAGCTCCACCGAGGGGCTGGAGGTCCTGGAGACGTAATCCTCGTACAGCACGGAGCCGCCAAAGGAGTGGCGGACCCCGGCCACCTCGTCCAGGTCCTTCACCGTCACCGGCAGGCCGCCGAGCCAGTTCGGGTCATACGGGCGCGGCGGCGCGGCCTCGATGGCGCGCGCCTGCGTCCGCGCACGATCCAGGGCAAGGATGGGCAAGGCGTTCACCGCCGGCTCCACTGCCTCGATCCGCGCCGCCGCCGCCTCCACCAGCTCCGTCGGAGAGACGGCGCGGCGGCGCAGCAGCGCCACAGCCTCTGTCGCCGTCAGCTCGATGAGGGTGCGGTCATGCGGCATGGCTTATTCCCTGGTCACGCGGCCCCGTCGCGGGTCCGGCCAGAAGGATGTGCCACGCCGGGCGAGGCCGCCACCCAGCCCCATTGGCACGCCATCGGCGCGCCAGCAGGAGGCGCCGGTCATGCGCGAGCCCTCGAAGAGAATGGCGCCCATGCCGCCCGCCACATGGTCCACCGGCATGACGGGATGCTCCATAGCGGCCAGTGCATCATGCACCGCCGGTGGGAAGCCACGTTCCAC
>DATCMG010000815.1:0-9195 GCA_036563555.1 Roseomonas sp.
GGGATCGGCATCGTGATCGACTTCTTCGCCTTCTCCGCGCAGGGCGCGGGATTCCCGGTGAAGTTCGTCTATCCTTCCGTCACCACGGTTGTGCCGGCCAACATCGCGGTCGTGAAGAACGCGCCCAATGCCGCCGGCGCACGGGCCTTCATCGACTTCCTGCTCTCCACCCCGGGGCAGGAGATCCTGCTGGAGCCGACGATCCGCCGCCTGCCGGTGAACCCGGCTGTCTATGCCAAGGCGCCTGCCGGATATCCCAACCCGTTCACCGGCTCGATCGGCATGCCGAGCCTGCGCTTCGACGTCTCGGTCTCGGAGAAGCGCTACCCCGTCGTGGATGCGTTGTATGACCAGACCGTCGGAACGAATCTCGAAGGGCTGAAGCGTGCCACCAAGGCCATCGGCGATGTGGAAACGCGCCTGGTCCGGCGCGACAACGCCCAGGCGCGGGCGTTGCTTGAGGAGGCGCGCGGCCTGATCTCGGCCATGCCCGTCACCGCCGAGGAAGCGGCCTCGGACGCCGTGGCCGGTTCCTTCTCGGCCCGCGGCGGTTCCGGCCCGCGCCAGGCGGAGCTGGAGCAGCGTTGGGCTGCCTTCGCGCGGGAGAAATACACGGCTGCCACTGCCAAGGCCGCCGATGCGGCGCGCGCGGCGGGCTGACCTTGGCGACCACCCCGGCCACGGCCGCGATCGAGGCAACCGCAGCCGCACCCCCGGCGCCCCGCACCCGCCGCTGGGCGGCGCGGCCGGGGGAGGCGGTGGCCTTCGGGCTGGTCGCGATCTTCCTGCTCGCCTTCCTGGTGGTGCCGGTGCTGACCGTCATCACCGTCGCCTTCCAGGATCGCGCGACGGGCGGCTTCACGCTGGCCCATGTCGGGGACTTCCTGTCCAACGACCTGTTCATGCGGAGCTTCTTCAACTCCCTCTACGTGTCGCTGATGTCGGTCGTGGTGGCGAGCCTTATCGCGCTGCCGCTGGCCTATTTCACCACGCGCTTCGAGTTCCGCGGCGCCATCCTGGTGCAGACCCTGGGTGTGCTGCCGCTGATCATGCCGCCCTTCGCGGGGGCGGTGGCGATGGGGCTGCTGTTCGGCCGCAGCGGCAGCGTGAACCTGCTGCTGGGCGACTGGCTCGACATCAACATTCCCTTCATGGAGGGGCTGAACGGGGTGATCTTCGTCCAGTCCGTCCACTACTTCCCCTTCATCCTGCTGAACCTCGTCGCCAGCCTGAAGAACATCGACCGGGCGATGGAGGAATCCGCGCAGAACCTCGGCGCGCATGGCTTCCGCCTGTTTCGCCGGATCGTGCTGCCGCTGGCCATGCCAGGCTATGTCGCGGGGGCCAGCCTCGTCTTTATCAAGGTTTTCGACGACCTGGCGACGCCGCTGCTGCTGAATGTCAGGGAGATGCTGGCGCCCCAGGCCTATCTGCGGATCACCTCCGTGGGGCTGGAAGACCCGATCGGCTATGTCATCTCCGTCGTGCTGATCCTGTTTTCCGTGCTGTCGCTCTGGGTGTCGTCCCTGGCGCTGCGGGGGAAGGACTATGCGACGGTGCAGCGCGGCGGCGGTGGGCTGGCGAAGCGCCGGATGTCGCGCGGGCAGGCGATCCTGGCCTATGCGCTGATCCTGGCGATCCTGGCGCTGGTGCTGGCGCCGCATCTCGGGCTGTTCCTGCTCTCGATCGCGACCGTCTGGTCCTTCGCGCCGCTGCCCGATGGCTATACGCTGGCGCATTACACGCGCGTTTTTGCCGAAAGCTCGCAATACATCACCAACACGCTGATCTATGCCGGGCTGGCCGGGCTGATCGACGTGATCATCGGCACCACCATCGCCTATCTCGTGCTGCGCACGCGCATGGCCGGGGCTCGATGGCTGGACTACATCGCCATGTCGGCTCTCGCCGTGCCGGGGCTGGTACTGGGCATCGGATATCTCCGCACCTTCTTCGGCATCACCCTGCCGGACGGCACATCGCTCGCGGCCTTCTGGGGCATCATCGTGCTGGCGCTCGCGATCCGGCGCCTGCCCTATGCGCTGCGGGCCTGCACGGCCGCGTTGCAACAAATCAGCTCCAGCCTGGAGGAAGCGGCCGAGAATCTCGGCGCACGCCGCCTGCGCGTGGTGCGGCGGATCGTGCTGCCGCTGATGGCGGGTGGGCTGGCGGCGGGTTTCGTCACCTCCTTCGCCACGGCGGCGGTGGAGCTTTCGGCCACGCTGATGCTCGTGCAGTCCAGCAATGACGCGCCGCTGGCCTATGGGCTCTATGTCTTCATGCAGTCTCCGGCGGGCCGGGGCGCGGGGGCGGCGCTGGGCATCATCGCCGTGGTGATCGTGGGCCTTTCCACCCTGCTGTCCCATCTGGTCGCTGAACGTGGCGGCGGGAGGAAATCCGCATGAGCGATCTTCTGGCCCGCGAGCCCGCCGGCATCCGGGTGGAGGGGGTGGACCTCTCCTATGGCGCCACCCGCGTGTTGAAGGACGTGAATCTGGAGATCCGCCCAGGCGAGTTCTTCGCCTTTCTCGGCCCTTCCGGCTGCGGCAAGACGACGCTGCTGCGGCTGATCGCCGGCTTCAACACGGCGCAGCGAGGCCGCGTGCTGGTGGGGGGGCAGGACATTTCGGCCCTGCCGCCCTGGAAGCGCGATGTGGGGATGGTGTTCCAGTCCTATGCGCTGTGGCCGCATATGACCGTGCGCCGCAACGTCGCCTTCGGGCTGGAGGAGCGCCGCGTGCCGCGCGCCGAGATCAATGCGCGCGTGGACGCCGCCCTGACGCTGGTCGGGCTGGACGGCATGGGCGACCGTCGCCCCTCCCAACTTTCTGGTGGCCAGCAGCAGCGCGTGGCGCTGGCGCGCACCGTCGCCGTGCGCCCCAAGGTGCTGCTTCTGGATGAGCCGCTGTCCAACCTCGATGCCAGGCTGCGTGTCCAGGTGCGGCGGGAGCTGCGGGACCTGCAGCAGGGCCTGCGCCTGACGACCATCTTCGTCACCCATGACCAGGAAGAGGCGAACACGGTTTGTGACCGCATCGCCGTGATGAACGACGGGGTGGTGCAGCAGGTCGGCACGCCGATGGAACTGTATGATCATCCCGCCAACCTCTTTGTCGCGGGCTTTCTTGGCACGGCCAACATCATGCCCGGCACGGTGCGGCGCGACGGCGCGGCGCAGGCCTTCGAGATCGATGGTGGCACGCATATCCCGCTGCCACCCGGTATCCAGGCGCCCAGCGGCGCGCGGTTGATGTTCCGCCCGCAGGACGTGGCGCTGCTGCCGGCCGGCGCCGAGGCCCCCGGCCGCCGCTTGTTGGAAGGCGAGATCACCCATCGCGAGTTCCTCGGCGCCAGCATCCGCTACGGCGTGCGGGTGGCGGGCGCGGAGGTGCTGGTGGACACGCCGCATACGGGCGGGGAGGGACATCTTCCCGTCGGCGGGCGGGCGGCGCTGGCGCTGGATGCGGGCCGGGTGAAGCTCCTCGCGGGCTGATCCGGGGGCGTTACCGGCGCTTGGGTGGCCCGCCCATGCTGGCGAAGATCTGCCGGTCCTTGTTCTCCTGCATCAGCATGGAGAAGCTCGGGATCTTTTCGAAGCCCAGACCCTGGGGAATGCCCGTGTCAGGGTCGGGCTGGACCTTGGCGTAGCTTTCGCCGGAAATTTTCTCCCACTTCCCCGCGGGCTTCTTCACTTCCAGGTTCACCACCGTTGCCTTGAAGACCATCCGCACGATGGCCTCCTTCGGAGCGGAAGGCTTGGTGAGGCTCGGTGCGCCGGCCATCACCTGCCAGCCATTTTTCACGGCCCAGGCGGTCAGCTCATCCTTGTCCATCAGGCGGACCTTCCATGTAATTGGCCTGTCCTATGGGCCGGACGGGGGGCTCACACCAGCACCATGTCGTCGCGGTGGATAATCACGTCCCGGCCGCGCCAGCCGAGAATGGCCTCGATTTCCGCGCTGCGCCGGCCGGCGATGCGCCGGGTGCTTTCGGAGTCATAGGCGCAAAGGCCCCTTGCGAGTTCCCTTCCATCGCCGGCGCGCACGCTCACGGCGTCGCCGCGATCGAAGCTGCCCTCCACCTCCCGCACCCCGGCTGGCAGCAGGGAACTGCCCTCGGCCAGGGCCTTCGCCGCCCCGTCATCCACCACAAGCCGCCCAAGCGGCGCGAGCGATCCGGCGATCCAGCTCTTGCGCGCGGAACGTCCCTCCGGCGCGGGCAGGAACCAGGTGGAGCGCGCGCCCTCCAGCATGGCGGAGAGGGGGTGTGGCTCCTTGCCCAGCGCGATCGCCATGGCGCAGCCCGCGCCCGTCGCGATCCGCGCCGCGATCAGCTTCGTCCGCATTCCGCCGGAGGAGTAGCCAGGCGGCGGATCGCCCCCCATGGCCATGATCTCCTCCGTCACCCGCTCCACCACCGGCAGGTGGCGGGCGTCGGGGTCGCGGCGGGGATCGGCGGTGTAGAGGCCGTCGATATCCGACAGCAGAACGAGCGCATCGGCCTCGATCATCTCCGCCACGCGGGCGGCCAGGCGGTCATTGTCGCCGAAGCGGATCTCGGCCGTGGCGACGGTGTCATTCTCGTTGATCACCGGCACGCAGCCGAGGTGCAGCAGGGTTTTCAGCGTCTCCCGCGCATTGAGGTAGCGGCGGCGGTCCTCGCTGTCCTCCAGGGTCAGGAGCACCTGGGCGGCGGTCATGCCATGACCGGCCAGCGCCGATTCCCAGGCCCCGGCCAGCCGGATCTGCCCGACGGCGGCGGCGGCCTGCTTTTCCTCCAGCCGCAGGGCGCGGCGCGTCAGTCCCAGGGCGTGCCGGGCCAGCGCCACGGCGCCGGAGGAAACCAGCACCACCTCCGCCCCGCCCGCCCGCAGCCGCGCGGCATCGGCGGCCACCGAGGCCAGCCATTCCGCGCGCGGCGCCGCCGTCTCCGGGTCCACGACCAGGGCGGAGCCGATCTTGACGACGATGCGCCGGGCGGTGGCGAGGGAGGGCGTGGCCATGGCCGCGCGTTACCACGCGCCGCGCGGGGGAGCGACACTCCGTGCCGGGATCAGGGCTGGCCCGTGCGCTCCGGTGGCGGGATGGCCTGGTCCTCGGCGGTTTCCATTTTGTCCTCGGCCTCCCTCGTGGTCTTCCGGACCTCCTCCTCGGGCTTCACGCGCTGGCGCTCCAGGCGCTGGACGCGTTCCTCCATCGTCTCCTGCTTCTCACCTGTGGGCATGGGCGTGGCCCTCCTCGGAACCGGAACGTGTGGCGGGGGCGCGGGGTTCAGGCGGGCCGCTCATCCACGGCGCCGCGAAGGGTCTGCTCGGGAAGGCCGACCACCAGCAGGAAGGCCGCGGTCATCACCACGCCGCTGACGGTGAAGCAGCCGGTCAGCGCGGTGCGATAGGCTTCGGCCAACTGGGCGTGCTGCTCCGGCGTCAGGGCGGTGAGGGCAGCGGCACCGCCGCGGGTGATCGCCTCCACATCCACGGGCCCGACCAGGCGCGCGGCCAGGATGGCGCCCGAGGCCGCCACCCCGACGGCGCCCCCGAGAGACCGCACGAAGGTCATCGCCCCCGTGGCCGCGCCCAGTTCCTTATGGGCCACGGCGTTCTGCACGGCGGTGGTCAGGTTCGGCATTCCCATGCCCATGCCGAGCCCCAGCGCACCCATCGCCACCAGGAACAGGGCAGGGGGCGCGGCGAACCAGGACAGCAGGGCCAAGCCGACCAGCGCCACCGCCTCGAGCGCCAGCCCGGCCAGGAGAAAGCCCTTGTTCCGCCCCAGCCGCGACGCCGCCTGCCCACCCAGGACCGAGGAGAGCACCATGCAGCCCACCTGTGGCAGCATCATCATTCCCGCCCGCGCCGGGCTCATCCCGAACACGAGTTGGAAATAGAGGGGCAGGAAGACCGTCGATCCCAGCATGGCGAAGGTCATCATCCCGCCGGTGGCAACGCCGCGCGCGAAGATGGGGTTGCGGAACAGGCCGAGCCGGATCAGCGGATCCTCCGCCCGCTTCTCCTGCCAGAGGAAGGCGGTGAGGAGGCCGAGCACCAGCGCCCCCATCCCGGCGGCGGTGGCGGAGGCCCAGGGAAACTCGACCCCGCCCCAGGCGAGGAACAGCAGCAGCGTCGCCGTGAAGCCCGCCATCAGTACCGTGCCCGCCACGTCCAGCGGCCGGCGGTGGCCGGAGCGCGGGGTCCGGAGCCCGAAGCCGATCAGCAGCAGCGCCACCGCCCCCAGCGGCAGGTTCACATAGAAGACCCAGCGCCAGGACAGGGCGGAGGTGATGAAGCCCCCGAGCAGCGGCCCCGCCACGCTGGCCACGGCGAAGGTGCCGGTGAACAGCCCCTGGTAGCGCGGCCGGTCTCGCGGCGGCACCACATCGCCGATCGAGGCCTGTGCCAGCACCAGCAGCCCGCCGGCCCCCAGCCCCTGAAGGGCGCGGAACAGGATCAGCTGCCCCATCGAATCCGCCGTGCCGCAGAGCAGCGACCCCGCCAGAAAGATCAGGATCGCGACCAGGAAGAGCCGTCGCCGCCCATAGGTGTCCGACAGCTTGCCATAGAGCGGCGTGGTGACGGTGGAGGACAGCATGAAGGCCGTGACCACCCAGGAAAGATGCGCCATCCCCCGAGATCCGACACCATGCGCGGCAGCGCCGTGTTGACGATGTTCTGATCGAGCGAGGCGAGCAGGATGCAGAGGATCGCGCCCGTGAAGACCGTGCGGCGCGAGGCGGCGGGGGCGGGCGGGGCGGCCGACACGGCTTCGGCCTCGGTCCGGATATTGGCATCAGGCATTCATGGAAGATCCTGGAGCGGAGAAGCGCGACCACCCCCTAACGCGTGAGGCTGTCCCGGGGCAGGGGCCAAATCCCGAGCCGGGCCGACGCTTGCGCCATCCCCCTGGGCAGGATGATGCTTCCGCCCCACCAACGCGACCCCTTCTGGATCGTTCAGACCGACGTGATGAGCTTTCATTCCCTCTACCGGCACGGCTTCGCAAGGTTGGCCGCCTGCACCACCCGGACCACCCTGGCGGACCCGGATGCGAATGCGGCCGCCATCCTCGCCGCCGCGCGGGAGTGCCATGCGCGGGGTGTCGCCGTCGCCGTATTTCCGGAACTCGGGATTTCCGGTTACTCGATCGACGACCTGCTGTTGCAGGATGTCCTGCTCGACGCGGTCGAGGAGGCGGTCGCGCGGATCGTCGCGGAATCGGCGGGGCTGTTGCCGCTGCTGCTCGTTGGCGCGCCGCTGCGCCATGATGGGCGCATCTACAATACGGCGCTGGCCATCCATCGCGGACGGCTGCTCGGTGCCGTGCCGAAAATCCACCTGCCGAATTACCGCGAGTTCTACGAGCGCCGCCACTTCGCCTCCGGGAACGGCACGGAGGGCGGCATGATCCGCATCGGCGCACTGGAGGCGCCCTTCGGCCCCGACCTGGTCTTCGACTGCGAGGATATCCGAGGCCTGACGATCCATGCCGAGATCTGCGAGGACCTTTGGGTGCCCAGCCCGCCCAGCAATGACGGCGCGCTTGCGGGGGCGACGGTGCTGGCGAATCTGTCTGCCAGCAACATCACCATCGGCAAGGCGGATACGCGGCGGCTGCTCTGCGCGTCGCAATCCGCGCGCTGCCTCGCGGCCTATGTTTATGCGGCGGCCGGCGCCGGTGAATCCACCACCGACCTCGCCTGGGATGGCCAGGTCTCGATTTACGAGAATGGCGCGATGCTTGCGGAAAGCGAGCGCTTTCCCCCGGGACAGCAGATAGTGATCGCGGATACCGATCTCGATCTGCTCAGGCAGGAACGTGCGCGCCAGGGCACCTTCGACGACAACCGCCGCCTGCATGCGCGGCCCTTCCGCCGCATCGCCTTCCGCCTCGATCCGCCGATGGAGGATATCGGCTTCGAGCGCCGCATCGAGCGCTTCCCCTTCGTGCCCGCCGATCCCGCGCGGCTCAGCCAGGATTGCTACGAGGCCTATGCCATCCAGGTCTCGGGTCTCGGGCAACGCCTGCGCTCGATTGGAAATGCAAAGATCGTGATCGGCGTCTCGGGCGGGCTGGATTCGACGCAGGCGCTGATGGTCGCGGCACGCGCGATGGACATCATGGGCCGGCCGCGCACCGACATCATCGGCTACACCATGCCCGGATTCGGCACGAGCGAGGGCACGAAGTCGAGCGCGCATCGGCTGATGGAGGCGCTCGGCATCACCGCGCGCGAGCTGGACATCCGCCCCGCCGCGCGGCAGATGCTTGCCGATCTCGGCCATCCCTTCGCGGGCGGCGAGCCGGTCTATGACGTGACCTTCGAGAACGTGCAGGCGGGGCTGCGCACGGATTATCTCTTCCGCGCCGCGAACAACGAGGGCGGCATCGTGCTCGGCACGGGCGACCTGTCGGAGCTTGCGCTGGGCTGGTGCACCTATGGCGTCGGCGACCAGATGTCGCATTACAACGTGAATGGTGGCGTGCCGAAGACGTTAATCCAGCACCTGATCCGCTGGGTGGCGGAGGAGGGGCTGTTCGATCCGCGCGCCTCCGCCGTGCTGCGCGGCGTGCTGGAGACCGAGATCTCGCCCGAGCTGGTGCCGGCCGATGCGAGCGGCGCGATGCAGAGCACCGAGGCGAAGATCGGCCCCTATGGGCTGCAGGACTTCAACCTGTTCTACATCCTGCGCTACGGCTTCCGGCCATCCAAGATCGCATTCATGTCGCACCGGGCCTGGGGGAATTCCGCGCGCGGATCCTGGCCGCCGCATTTCCCCGCCGCGCGCCGCGTGGAATACGACCTGGCGACGATTCGCCACTGGATGGAGGTCTTCCTCTCCCGCTTCTTCGGCTTCTCGCAGTTCAAGCGCTCCGCCCTGCCGAATGGGCCGAAGGTGGCGGCGGGTGGTTCCCTCTCCCCCCGTGGGGACTGGCGGGCGCCCTCGGACGGAACGGCGACCGCGTGGCTGGCCGAGTTGCGGCGCAACGTACCCGAGTCGTGAGGGGGCGGGTGTGGCGCAGATGCCGATTTTGCCTGTCGTTATTGGAGAAAAGCGCCATCCCTATTGTTGACTGCCGCGCTTCGTGGTGATTTCGGCGACCACGCGCAACAGACAGGCGGATCACATGGCAAAGGCAGCGGCACCTAAGAAGCCCGCGGCGACGGCTCCGGCGGCGAAGGCCCCCGCGAAGGGTGCGG
>DATCMG010000817.1:0-3634 GCA_036563555.1 Roseomonas sp.
GTCATCACCCGCTCCAGCTCGCTCGGGGTCAGGCGGCCATGCGCCTGCGCGATGCGGACTTCGGGCACGATCTCGGCAAGCCTCGTCGCGACCTTCGGCAGATCCTCCAGGCGTGGGACCACGCAGAAAACCTGCCCGCCGCGGAACCGCTCGCGCTGGATCGCCTCGCGGATCACCACGCTGTCCCAGGGCATGATGAAGGTGCGCACCGCCAGCCGGTCCACCGGCGGCGTCGCGATCACGCTCATCTCCCGCACGCCGGAAAGGGCAAGCTGCAGCGTGCGCGGGATCGGCGTCGCAGTCAGGGTCAGCACATGCACATCGGCCTTGAGCGACTTCAGCCGCTCCTTGTGCGCCACGCCGAAATGCTGCTCCTCATCGACGATGACGAGGCCGAGATCGGCGAATTCCACACCCTTCGCCAGCACCGCATGCGTGCCGACCACGATGTTGATGGAACCGTCCTTCACCCCGGCCCGCACCGCCGCCTGCTCCTTCGGCGTCACCATGCGGGAGAGCTGCACGACCTTGATCGGCAGCCCCTCGAATCGCGCGGAGAAGGTGCGGAAATGCTGGCGGGACAGCAGCGTCGTCGGCACCACCACCGCCACCTGCGCGCCCGTCATCGCCACCACGAAGGCGGCGCGCAGCGCGACCTCCGTCTTGCCGAAGCCGACATCGCCGCAGATCAGCCGGTCCATCGGCCTGCCGGCGGAAAGGTCCTCCAGGATGTCGGAAATGGCGCGGAGTTGATCCTCGGTCTCCGCAAAGGGGAAGCGGGAGCAGAACTCGTCCCAGGCGCCCTCGGGCGGGGTGGCCATCACCCCCTCCTTGGTCTGGCGCTCGGCGGCGGTGCGGATGAGCTGCGCCGCCATGTCCTGGATGCGCGACTTCGCCTTGGCCTTGCGGTTCTGCCACGAAACCCCGCCGAGCTTATCCAGCGCCACTCCCGCCGCATCGCTGCCGAAGCGCGTCAGGACCTCGATGTTCTCGACCGGCAGATAGAGCTTGTCGCCGCCCTCATAGAGCAGCCGGAGGCAGTCATGCGGCGCCCCGCCGGCGTCCAGCGTCTCCAGCCCGTCATAACGGCCGATGCCGTGATCGGCATGGACGACCAGGTCGCCCTCCTCGATCTCGGTGGCATCCGCGATGAACTGGTCGGCGCGCTTGCGGCGGCGCGGCGGGCGGGCGATGCGGTCGCCCAGCAAATCCTGCTCGCCGGTGACGGAAATGCCGGGCTCGCCATCCGCGCCGGGTGCGCCGATGAAGCCGCGCTCCAGCCCCCACACCGCCAGGCCGACCACGCCAGGCGGGAGGGACCGTACCTCCGGCCAGTGCTCCACCGTCTGTGTCGGCACACGGGCCTCGCGCAGCAGGTTCGCGAGGCGGTCGCGCGAGCCCCGCGTCCAGCCCGCCAGGACCGTGCGGCGCCCCTGCCCCGCCATGGCCTTGGCATGGTCATGGAAGGCTTGGAAGACGTTCCCACCGGCCTGCCGCACCTCGGTGAAGAGCCGCCCCTGGCGGCCCCCTGCCTCGATGCCCTCCGTACCATCCGGCCTGCCGAAGGGGTTGAAGCGCAGCAGCGGCCCGCCGGAGAGCATCCGGTTCCAGCCGCGCCGGTCCAGATAGAGCCGGCCCGGCGGCGCGGGGCGATAGGGAACCTCACCCTCCCGCGGCGGCAGGCGACGGGCCTCGTAATGATCCTCGATCATCTCCAGCCGGGCCTGGAGCGCGTCCTCCGCCTGATGGTCGAGGCTGGCCGAGGCCGGCCCGAGATAATCGAGCAGCGTTTCCATGGCTTCATGGAACAGTCCGGCCCAGTGCTCCATCCCCGGGTGCCGCTGGCCGGCCGAGACGCTGACATAGAGCGGATCATCGCCCGCCGCGGGCCCGAACAAGTCCCGGTATTCCGTGCGGAAGCGCGTGATGGAATCCGGGTCGAGGAAGACCTCGCCCATCGGCCGCAGCCACAACTCGTCCAGGGCCTCGCCGCTACGCTGGGTGCCGGGGTCGAAGCGGCGGATGCTCTCGATTTCATCGCCGAAGAGGTCGAGACGCACGGGGTCCGGCTCCCCGGCGGGGAACAGGTCGATGATGCCGCCGCGCACCGCATATTCGCCCGGCTCCATCACCGTCCCGGCGCGGCCATAGCCATTCGCCTCCAGGAAGGCGGTCAGCTTGTCCGGATCGGTCCGCCCGCCCTTCGCCAACTGCATCGTGGCCCCGGCGAAGACCGCGCGGGGCGGCACCTTCTGCACCAGCGCGTTCACCGTGGTCAGCACGATGCGCGGGCGAGTGCCCTTCTCCATCAGCCGGGTGAGGGTCGCCACGCGCTCGGCGGTGATCTCGGGATTGGGCGAGACGCGGTCATGGGGGAGGCAGTCCCAGGCCGGGAAGGTCAGGATCTCCGCCTCGGGCGCCAGGAAGGCCAGGGCATCGGCCATGCGCTGCATCCGGGCGTCGTCCCGGCAGACATGCAGGACGCCGCCCTCCTCCTCCGCCCGCCGCCGGGCGACCAGGAGCCCGTCATACCCCTCTGGGGCGCCGTAGACGTCCAAACCGGCCATTCAGCTATTCCGTACTCCGTTGGGCCTTAGCTCCTCGGGGATCCCCGCCCCGGGGGCCGCGCTGGCCTCCAGCAGGCGCAGCATCATCGGGGATTGAAGGTCAGCCGGAACCGGGCGCCGGCCGGAGAGCCAGTCCGTCAGATCGACATCCGGCAATTCCAGCAGTTCCTCGACCTCATCCAACTCCTGTTCGGAGAAGGATTCGATCCGGTCCGACACGAAGCCCCCGATCAGCAGGTCCGTCTCCTTCGTGCCACGATGGCGGGCCCGAAACAGCAAACGCCGCCGCCGCGGGGAGAGTTCGTTCTGGTCGTCATCCATCGCGGGTGCCCCGTTCGGCATTCGTTCGTGGCGTGCCATATACGCCGCGCGCCGAATCATGCCAGCCCAGCCCGACCATCTCTCCGCCCTGCTCGCCCCGATCGAGAGCCTCCCCGAGGCCGCGGGCAAGGCGCGCCACCTGTCCGATGCCGCGGGCCCGCGCGTGCTGGACCTGCTTTTTCACCTGCCGGAGCGATATGTGGACCGGCAGCGGATCACCCGTCTGGCCGATGCCGCCGATGGGGACATTGCGACCGTCCCCCTGCTGGTGGACCAGGTCACGCCCCCCCGCAGCCCCTCGCAGCCCTGGGTAGTGAAATGCCTGAGCGAGCGGGCGATGCTCGATCTCGTCTATTTTCTCCGGGCAAAATGGGTCGGACCCTGGCTTCACCGTGCCTTCCCAGAAGGGGCTGCCCGCACCGTTTCCGGCCGCGTCCGCCGCTACGGCCCACGCTGGCAGATGGACGCTCCCGAATTCGTCTCCCCGCCGGACGTCATCCCGGCCATCCAGCCGGTCTGGCCGCTGGTGAAGGGATTGGGGCCGCGCGACGTGCAGAAGGCGATGAACGCTGCCCTCGCCCGCCTGCCCCCATTCCCGGAATGGCAGGATGCAGCCCATCTACGCCGCCGCCGCTGGCCCGGATTCGTCGAGGCGCTGCGGGCCCTGCAGGCACCGGAAGTCCTGCCCGCGCCCGAGGTCACGGACCGCCTGGCCTATGACGAGCTCCTGGCCGGGCAGATCGCCA
>DATCMG010000646.1:0-11599 GCA_036563555.1 Roseomonas sp.
ACCTGGCCGCAGTCTCACCGGCTCTCCTCTGCGGCGCAGAAGCGGCTGGAGGTGATGCAGACGCTCGATAACCTTGGCGCCGGCTTCACCCTGGCCTCGCATGACCTGGATATCCGTGGCGCCGGCAACCTGCTGGGCGACGAGCAATCCGGCCATGTGCGCGAGGTCGGCATCGAGCTCTACCAGCAGATGCTGGAGGACGCGGTGCAGGACATCCGCAACCGCCAGCGTGGGAAGGGCCAGAAGGGCGAGGCGCCGGATCGCGACTGGACGCCAAACATCAATCTCGGCCTGCCCGTGCTGATCCCCGAGGACTATGTGCGCGACCTGCCGGTGCGTCTGGGCCTCTATCGTCGCATCGGTGGCCTGGCGAACGAGGCGGAGCTGGAAGCGATGGCGGCAGAGCTCACCGACCGCTTCGGGGCAATCCCGGAGGAGGTGGAGAACCTGCTCCAGGTGGTGTCCATCAAGCGCATGTGCCGCGAGGCCGGGGTGGAGAAGCTGGATGCCGGGCCCAAGGGCGTGGTTCTGGCCTTCCGCCGCAACCATTTCGCGAATCCGGGCGGGCTGGTGGCCTGGGTGGGCGCGCAGAAGGGCGCCGTGAAGCTTCGGCCCGACCACAAGCTGGCCGTGGTGCGGGAGATGGAGCTGGCGCAGCGGGTGAAGGTGGCGAGGGAGATCCTGCAGGCGCTGCTGCGCGTCGCGAACGAGGCGAAGGCGGCCTAGGCGATTTCCCGGATGAGCTTCGCCCGCAGGGCGCGGGCGAAGTCCGCGCGGCTATCGGCGGTCATGACGAAGGCGCCGTCACCGGCGATCACCGTCTCCTCATAGGTCCGGGCCAGGCCGGGGCGGCCGCCTTCGATGGCCAGGGCGTTCACGGTGATGCCCTGGGCGGCGGCGGCGTTGCGGGCGGCCTCGATCGGGCGAAGGCTCCGCATGTCCGGCGCATCGCCCGAGACGTCGATCACGCGCTCCGTCGCGGACCAGGGAGCGGCGGCGATGAGGGCCGTGGCGTGCTCCACCGCGTCTCCGATCGCGTTCCAGGATTGGCGGGAGCGGCCAGCCTCGACCACGGCGCGGGCGAGGGCGCCCGCCGAGGTCGCGCCCGTGACCCGGTGCCAGTCCACCACCGTCGCGGCCCCGCCAGGGGCTCCCCATTCGACCAGGGCGACACCGATCGCACCACGCGGGCCGGCCCCGACGGCGGAGAGAACGGCGGGATGGGTCAGCGCCTCGGCACAGCCCTCGCGCTGGAGGCGGAACTCGTCGGCGTCGATGCTGCCGGAGGCGTCAATGGCCAGGACGAGGAGCAGGTCCACCGCGCCCGCCTGCGCCACCGCCGCACCCGCTGCGAGGGCGGGCGGGACAAGCAGGGCGGCGCGGCGCCGGATCACGCGGCTTCGGCCAGCGCGACGTCCAGCAGGCGCTGCAGCACCTCTGGCTCCTGGGCCCCCGCGATGGCATGGCGGCCCGCGAGGACGAAGCAGGGTACCCCGTTGATGCCCAGGCGATGGGCGCGGAGATTCTCGGATTGCACCGCCTCCACCTCCTGCTCCCCAGCCAGGAAGCGCCGGGTTGCCGCCCGGTCCAGCCCGGCGGCGGCGGCGATGCCGGCAAGGGTCGCGTGGTCGGCAATATCCGAACCCTCGGCGAAATGGGCGAGGAAGAGGCGGTCCACCACCTCCTCCGCGATGCCGCGCCGGGCAGCCAGGCGCACCAGCCGATGCGCGTCGAGCGAGGGTGGGGTGCGATGGATCAGGTCGAAGCGGAAGGGTACGCCCTCGGCCCGGCCGATTTCGGAAAGTGTCGCATGCAGGCGGCGCGCGCGGTCGGCCCCGCCGGCGCGCCGGGCGAAGGGGTCGCGGCTGGCGGGGGGCTGCTCGGGGTTCAGGAGGAAGGGGCGCCACATCAGGTCCGCAACCAGCTCCGGCCGGGCACGGAGGGCGCGGCGCAGGCGTCGCGTGCCAAGGAAGCACCAGGGGCAGACGAGGTCAAACACCACCTCGATCGGCAGCCGGGCGCGGGGCGGGGAGAGCGCGTTCACAAGTCCCAGCTTAACCTTGCCGGGGTATCGCGGGCCAGGGTTCTCGCGGGGTCTCCGGCCGCCCTAGGATCGCGCATCTTTCGCCGGAGTGCCCATGCCCAACCCGTATTCCGAGCGGCCGGACCACAGCTTCTGGTCGCGCGCCGTGGCCGTCTATCCCGAGATTGGGCGGCGGCTGGGACTGCCCGGGCACTACCTCTTCCGGATCCTGATACGGGGTGAGGAGCCGATCCAGGTGATGGACCTGCCGGCCTTCGTGGCGCGCAGCTTCGACATGTACCGGGCCATGCCGGAGCGCGTGGCGGAGGCCGTCGAGCGGCATCCGCGCGCAAGGCCCTTGGCTGAAAACCTTGCTGCCATGCTGCGGCGCGCCTGACGTCTCAACGGGCCATGGTGACGCCGACCTGGCGGCACATTTCCAGCAGCAGGCAGGTGGAGCAATGTGGGCGCTCGCCGGTGCAGACGAATTTGCCGAAGGGTACCAGCCTTTCGTTGATCTCGATCCAGTAACGCCGCGGCAGGACCGTCTCCAGCGCCGCCATGCTGCGCTCGGGAGTACTGGCGGCGATGACGCCCCAGCGATTCGCGATGCGATGGACATGGATGTCGACCGCGATGGCTGGGCGATCGAAGGCAACGCCGAGGGTCAGCGCCGCGATCTTCGGGCCGACCCCGCGAAAGGCTGTGAGCCCCTCCATCGTGTCCGGGACCTTGCCGCCATGCTCATCGAGGATGCGGCGGGAGAGGGCGAGGATGTCGCGTGCCTTCGGCTCGGGGAAAGTGGCGCCATGAAGCAGCCGAACCAGGGTGGGCTCGTCCAGCGCGACCATTTCGGCAGGCGTCCGCGCAACGCCGAAAAGGCGGAGGCAGACCGGGGTGGTCGCCTCGTCACGCGTGCGGGCGGAGATCAGGCTGGCGACGAGCTGCTCGAAGGGTGTGGCGTGACCGCGCTCCCGAAGATCGAACATCGCGGCCTTTGGATGGCCGGCGAGCATCGTGCGAAGTCGGCGGAAGGCCTCATCGAAGTCAAAGGGCACCTTGTCCGGCCGTGATGCGCCGGCGGCAGGAAGGGTAGGGGCGTTCGCGGTGGGCATGGTAGGCAGAACGCAGGCTGGAGCCGCAGGCTGCCGGGAGGCATGAATGCACAAGCGAGATCATCTAAAAAATGAGAATTTAGCTTTTTTCTTACTCGTCCTCTTGACGAGAGAAATGGCACAATACAACCCTGGATTAGTGTGAAGTCTCTCGAAAACGTGAGAAACAGACTGCCATCAATTCCTTGTGATGGAGGGTCCCATGGATCGATTTTCTTCCGGTCCGGCCCAGCGCATTGTCGCATCGCTGGAGCGTGTGGCCGCCTCGGCTTACGAGGAAGGGTTCGGCCATGCTGCGGCGGCGATCTGCGCGCTGGCCGATGTTCTCGCCGCAACACAGTTCGAAACTGCGGTGGAGCACCACTTCGAGGAGATCAAAGTGGTGCAGCAGGCCTTCAGGTAAGCTGGGCCGTCACGCCCGGCTTCTACCGAGGCCACGCTGTGGGGAGGCGGCATGAATACTGCTCCAGGCGCTTGCCGGGCCCGACTCATTCAGTAAGGCACCGCAGAGCCGGGGATAGGCTCACTCTCAGCTTCGGCCATAGAGCGCCCGAATAAGGCTAATGACGGACGCCGGCTTCTCGAAATGCGGCACGTCACGATAGGCATGCGGAAGTACTCCGTGATCGTAGCCCGTCAGGAATACGAAGGGCACGCCGCGCTCGCGTAGCAGGTCGGCCAGCGCGAAAACCATTTCGCCCCCGAGATTCACGTCCAGGACCGCCCCATCGGGGGCTTCCTCCGCCGCGAGCAGCTTCAGCGCATCGGCCACTTTCGGTACCGGGCCGATGACCTCGCCGCTCTCCTCTTCGAGCGCGCGCCGCAGATCATCCGCGATCATGTACTCATCCTCGACCACGAGAATGCGGCGGCCCTTCAACCTGGATGCGGGCAGCGTGTCAGGCATCACGAAGCTCCGGTCCTCCTGCCGAGATCGGCAGTGTTATCGTGCAGCGGACGCCGTCTGAAGCCAGCTCGTAACGGGTTTCGGCGCTGAGCTGATAGGGAAGGGCCCGCTCGATCAGCTCCCGCCCATAGCCGCGCCGCACCGGCGCGCCATTCGCCGGAAGCGGAATCGGCACGCCGCTTTCCTGCCACTCCAGTTGAAGCCGCGGCATCCCATCGAGGCCCTTCTCGACCTGCCAGCGCACCATGAGGCGCCCCTCCGGACGCGACAGGGCCCCGTATTTCAGGGCATTGGTGGCCAGTTCGTGCAGGCCCAGCGCCAGGGTCTGCACGGTGGTGGAGCGCAGGCGCACGCCGATCGGACCATCCAGCGTCACCTGCGAGCCCGACCCGTCGCCGCCGATCGCGCCCAATCCCGAGAGTTCGGCGCGGATCAGCTCATCGAAGGTAACCCGCTGCCCGACATCCTTGCGGGACAGCAGGCTCTGCACGCGCGCGAGCGCCCCGATGCGGTCGCGGAAGCGGCTCCTGAAATCGTCGAACGACGTGCTTCCGGCCGCGGTGCGGTCGGCGAGGGCACGGACCACGCCGAGCAGGTTGCGCGTGCGGTGCTGCAACTCGGCGACGAGCACTGCCTGGCGCTCCTGAAGCACGCGCAGATCGTTGACATCGGTCGAGGTGCCGAGCCATTCCAGCACGCGGCCCTCCTCGTCCCGCACCGGGGCTGCCCGGGTCACGAACCAGTGGTGCTGCCCCTCCTCCTTGTTGAAGACCCGGGTTTCCATACGCAGGGAGGCGCCCCCGACCGCGCTCGCCCATGCCGCCTCGGCAGCCGCGCGGTCCTCGGGGTGCAGAGCGAGGAGCCAACCCATGCCTCGGCTCTCTTCTTCCGACAGGCCGGTGAAGGCACTCCATTGCGGGCTGGACCACTTCCACTTCCCGCCTTCATGCGCGCGCCATACGAGTTGCGGGATCCCCTCGATGAGCGCCCGCATCTCACGCCGGCTCTCCCGGAGGCGCCGCTCGATTTCGTAGCGCCGCGTGACGTCCTGGCCGATCCTGAGGAAGCCCCGGAGTTCGCCGTGGGGGCCGCGAAGGGCGGTCATGCTTCCCTCGATATAAACCCGGGAGCCGTCCTTGCGCATGTGCCAGCGCACATTGGGCGCGGCACCTTCCTTACGCGCGACTTCGGCCTCCCATTCGGGCCCCCCCGCCTCCCGGTCCTCTGGTGTGAAGGTGATGGCCGCCAGCTGCCCGACTGCTTCCTCGGCGCTCCAGCCGAACACGTCCGCGGCCCCGGGCAGCCATTCGGTGATCCGATCCTCGGGATCGGTGGTAAAGATTGCATAGTCCCGGGCGCCCTCGACGATGAGCCGCAGCCTCTCCTCGCTCTCGCGCAGGGCCTCCTCAGCCGCGCGCCGCGCGGTCAGGTCGGCGGTGACCGCGAGAAGGTTGCCGGGCCGCCCTCCCGCCCCTTGCAGGCGCGTAACGCTGCTCTGGGCCCACACCGCCGTGCCGTCCGGGCGGCAGTAGCGCTTGTCAATCGTGGCAGTTCCCCCCTTCTCCAGCACCGTTGCGGCCACCTGGTTCGTTATCTGCACGTCGTCGGGATGGGTCACGTCCAGGATGCGGACACCCAGCAGCGACTCCTCCGGGCGGCCCAGGATCCGGGACAACTCGGCGTTGACCCTGACGAACCGGCCGTCGGGATCGATCTCGGACAATCCGACCGAGGCGGTGGCGAAGATCGCGGCAAGCCGCTCCTCGCTCTCGCGCAACGCGATTTCGGCCTGCTTCGGCGCCGTCACGTCGATGGCCGTCCCGAACCATTCCTTGACCTCGCCACGCTCGTCGAGGAGGGGCACGGCCCGCGACAAGGTCCAGCCGAGGGTTCCATCCGCGCGCCAGACGCGATGTTCCACCTCGAAAAAGCTCTTGTTCTTGAGAGCGCCCTGAACTGCCGCCGCGACCAGGGACTGGTCGGCGGGATGGACGTATTTCCTGAGCCAGTTTCCACTGGGCCCCTGTCTGTCAGGCAGGAAGCCGTGGCTCTCCAGTTCGAGCATCTCCGTCCAGCCGGGACTCATGCGATAGATGACGTAGGAGTTGGCTGCGACCAGCTTATGGAGCCGCATCGCCCGCTCCTGCGCTTCCCTGTTTCGCTCCTCGGCGCGTTCTTCCAGTTCGCTCCGGGCTGCGTTGGCTTCGGCCAGGGCGGCGGTCATTCGGTGGGCTGCTGAGGCGAAGCGCGCGAAGCTTTTCAGCAGGCGCGCGTCCTCCGCGTCGAATCTGCCCTCCGGCGTGTGCTTGATGGCCCAGAGCATTCCGGCGGTCTGGCCGTTCACCAGCAAGGGCGCGAGCAGGCTCTCGAAAATTCGCGGCTCGATGCCCAGGAGGTCCGGGAAGAAGCGCTCCGCGTCGTTGGAGAGCAGCACGCCGCTTCGATCCGTCACCATCCCGCCGGGGATCGCATTCCGCAGCATGGTGTCGCCAAGCTGGGCCGCGAGGCCTCCGGCGACCGCCCGCCAGCGCAGTACCCCGTTCGCGCCCCTGGGTTCCGGAATGCTGATGCCGGCGGTGTCGGCCCGGCACAGCTCCATGGCCAGCTCGGCGCATTTCTGCAGGGTGCCACCCGGATTGTCGGCCATCTCCTGCCCGAGCAGGCCGAGAGCCCGGCTTTCCGCTTGGTGGTCAGGCGGGCGGGACGGCCGCCTGGCTAGTTCAGCCGGAAGCGGGACGTCGTCGACGCCGGTATATGTCTCGATCGAGTCCGGATCGGCGGCCACTTTCGATCACGCCTCGCTCTGGGCACAAACAGAGCTTAGCACCGTGTGCGCCGATCAGGTTAACTCGGCGGTGCCCAGGGCTCGACGGTTGAGCGCCAGGCAGGCCGTTCAACTCCAGGTATGGGTAAACGTCTTTTTCCCACATATGACCCCACGCCAGGTGGCCTGTGACAACAGCTCTGAATGCTCCGATGCCGGCATCCACGATGGGCAGGCGCAGCCCATTTTCACGCCGCCCCCTCCCGGATGTCGCCGGCTACCTGCCGATTTCGATCTCAAGCATTCTCGATGCAAGGCATTTCCCGTGCGCATCGAGGGCCAGGGAGCGCGTGACGCCGCCGCCGAGCGCGCCCTCCAACACGAAGTTCAACGCGCCGATGCCGGGCAACTCGTAACGGCGCACCTCGCCTCGGACGATGCCGGCGAAATGCGCTCGCACCCGCTCTGCCGTGACCTCACGCTCCAGCCGAGGGTAGTCGGCGGGGTCGTATGCGATGACGGAGATGCAGGAGATATCGCCCTTATCGCCCGCGCGGGCATGGGCGAGGTCTCGAAGGATCATCTCAGGCCTCCACCCAGGCGAGGCTCGGGCTCACCGCCGCCTCCGGGATGAGGCAGGAGCGGATGCCGATCACCTCGCGGACCGATTTCACCACGCCGCCCCCGCTCGCCGGGCCGTTGAGGTAAAGGCTGTCCACCTCATGTCCGATCCGCTCCGCCTCATCGGGCGAGGTGCAGCGGCCGATGACGCGCGCCCGGACCTCGCGAGGCTCCGGCGCCTCCTCGCCGAGGCTGAGGATTGAATCCACCCCGATCAGGTCGAAGCGCATTTCCTCCGCGTCGTGCCCGATGATGCGCAGCCTTTCGCGCACGATCTCGAGTGCCAGGCGTCCGCGCGCGACCGCGCCGGGCCCAGCATAGGAGATCTGCCCCTCACCGAACCAGCCCTCGTGACAGCCCACGGAAACCTTCAGCATGCCCGTCCGCGGCGTGCCGCCGCCGCCGCTGATGCGCACGGCGTCGTTGCCCGCCACCTCGGTCCGCACGCCCGAGAAGTCAGCGACCACGTCGGGTTGGAGGTAGCGCATGGGATCGTGCACCTCGTAGAGGAGCTGTTCCTTGCAGGTTGCCGGCGTTACGCGGCCACCGGAGTCCGGGATTTTCGTGATGGTCGCGTTCCCGTCCTCGTCCACTTCCGCCAACGGGAAGCCGAGCCGCGCGATATCGGGCACGTCCTTGTAGCCGGGGTCGGCGAAGTAGCCGCCCGTCACCTGCCCGGCGCATTCCAGCAGGTGTCCCACGACCGTCCCGCGCCCGAGCCGGGTCCAGTCCTCGGCGGACCAGCCGAACTCCCGGATCAGGGGCCCGAGAAAGAGGGCGGGGTCGGCGACCCGGCCGGTGACGACCACCTCCGCCCCTGCTTCCAAGGCCTCCGCGATCGGATGAGCACCCAGATAGGCGTTGGCGGAAACGAGCTGGTCGCCGAGCGCGGCGATCGTGCCGCCCTCGTCCAGCGCCGTCTCTGTCCCGCGCAGCTGGTCGGTCACGTCGTCGCCCAGCACGGCCGCGATGCGCAGGCCATGCAGCCCCAGGCCCCGCGCCACCTCGGCCACGCGCCGCGCGGCCGCCACCGGGTTGGCAGCGCCCATATTCGTCACGATCCGGATGCCCAGGCGCCGGCAGGCCGGCAGCACCGCCCGCATGCGCGCGGCCAGAAGCGGATCGTAGCCAGCCTCCGGATCGCGCCGCCTCGCCAGTTGCGCCAGCGCGATGGTCCGCTCGGCGAGGCACTCGAAGACGAGGTAGCGAAGGCCACCATGCTCGGCCAACTCCACCGCCGGCTCGATCCGATCGCCGGAGAAGCCGGAACCGGCGCCAATGCGGACCGTTCTCACGGCCGCTCAGCCCGGCACCGCGACGCAGAGGGCGCGGTCGCCTCGACGACGGCCCGCTGCACGCGCGCCCCGGCCTTCGTGGTGACGACGCCCAGCGTTGCCGCGTCGAGCACCATCCCAATCTTCCTCATGCGCTTCCTCCTCCCGCCTCAATCCGGCCGGATGTTCCCGGCGCGCACCACCTCGCGCCACTTCGCGATATCGGCCTCCAGCCAGGGGCGGAAGTCGGCGGGCGGCATCCCGACGGGCTCAAGACCCTGATCGTTCAGTTTCGGCCGCAGCTCCGGGTCGTTCAGCGCTACCGTGAGGGCGCGGTAGATCCGGTCCAGGACCGGCGCGGGCAGGTTCGCGGGCGCGAATAACCCATGCCAGGCGGCGACGTTGAAGGGCTTGATGCCCTGCTCCTCCACCGTCGGCACGTCGGGTGTCCACTCCAGCCGCCGCGCCGAGGTCGTGGCGAGGGCCTTCATCTTCCCGTCCCGCACGAAGGGGAGGACGGCGGTCACCTGGTAGACCGTCATCGCGACCTGGCCGGAGATGATGTCGGTGAGGGCCTGCGCACCGCTCCGGTAGGGCACGTGCTCCAGCGGCACGCCCGTCTTCTGCTTCAGCAGCTCGCCCGCGAGGTGGCTCGAGGTGCCGTTGCCTGCCGAGGCGTAGGAGACGCCGCCCGGCTGCGAGCGGGCCCAGGCGAGAAATTCCTGCAGGTTCCGCGCGGGCACCTGCGGGCCCACGACGAGGAGGTTCGGCGCGTTGGTCACGAGCGAGACAGGGCTGAAGTCCCGCAGCACGTCATAGGGCAGGCGCGGCATGAGCGAGACGTTGACCGAATGGGAGGCGATGCTCCCCATGCAAAGCGTGTAGCCATCGGGGGGCGACTTGGCGACAGCCTCGGACCCGACGACCCCTCCGGCACCAACCCGGTTCTCGACCACGATGGGCTGGCCGAGTTCCTGCGACATGCGAGGTGTGACGAGGCGCGTCATGATGTCCGTGCTCGTGCCCGCGCCGAAGGGCACGATCATACGGATCGGACGGTCGGGCCAGGCACCCTGCGCGGAGGCAGGCCGGGAGACCGCGGGAAGCGCCAATCCTGCGGCTGCGCCCAATAGGAAGTGGCGCCGCGAGGGTGTCTCGTTCTTGGTCATGGACGTGGTTCCTCCAGGCTTTGGACGGAAGGGAGCCAGCGGATACGCCATAATGCAATTGAAAGTTCTTTAGGGTTCTCATAGTGAATCATTATGAGCGTGACCCTACGTCAGATGCGCGCCGTGGTCGCGGTCGCCCGCACGGGAAGCCTGGGGAGGGCCGCGACCCTCCTCCACCTCTCCCAGCCCGCCCTGACAGTGCAGTTGCGGGAAGCCGAGGCGGCGCTCGGCCTCAGGCTCTTCGACCGAGGCGCGCGCGGCGCGGAGCCGACCGCGGTGGGACGCGGCCTCGCCGAGGCCTTCGCGCGGGTGCTGGCCGATGTCGATGCCGTCGTGGCAGGCGCCAAGGAAGCCGCCGCTGGCCGGACCGGGCTCGTGCGCCTCGCCGTCCTGCCCTCGGTCGGCGCGACCGTGCTGCCACCTGTCCTCGCCCGGCTGCGCGCGGCGCATCCGGGCATCCGCGTGGTGGTGCGAGACGCCGTGGCCAGAGGCGTGGTGGCGCTCGTGAACAGTGGCGCCGTCGAACTCGGCATCGGGACCGAGATCGAGCGGGATCCGGAGATCGAGGTGACCCCGCTCCTCGAGGACCGGATGGTTGCCGTGCTGCCCGGCGGCCACCGCTTCGAGGCGCATGGCACGGTACCGGTCGCGGAGCTCGCGGGTGAGCCGCTCGTGCTGATGGACCCGGAGAGCAGCGTGCGCGCGCTCTTTGACCGTGCTTGCCGCAATGCGGGGGTGAGCCCAGTGCCTGCCTACGAGGCGACCTATATGAGCACCGCCGTCGCCCTTGTGCGGGCCGGCCTCGGCGTGGGCGTCCTGCCTTCCTCGGCCGTGGACCTGCAAATCGCGCCGGTGCTCCAGACCCGGTCGATCGAGGGCCCGGAGATCTGGCGCTCGATCAGCCTCGTACGGCGCGCTGGCCGCACTCTTTCACCCGCGGCCGCGGCGCTCGCCGAAAGCCTCCTCGCCAGGAGGGCTGGACCGGAGGCCCGCCCTCGAACTGGCTCTCGCCTCCGGCGGTCACCAGGCGACAGCCGGTAACGTGGGTTCTTGGTGACCAACCTGGGGCGGCGGGGAGGTTTGGAGGAATCGCGCGCTGGCGGATGGGGTGGGATTCGAACCCACGGTGGGCTTGCACCCACGCCGGTTTTCAAGACCGGAGCAATCGACCGCTCTGCCACCCATCCCACGATGCGCTATCTGCATCCGCCGCCACGACAGGGGCGGGGGGCTGGGTTACACCGGCTCCGCCGACAAGGGAACTGCGATGCGCCGACTGGCCCTCCTCCTGACCTCCATGCTCGCCGCCGCCCCGGCGACCGCGCAGGAGCCGCCGGACTGGCGCGGCACCTTGAGCCTAACCGTGGAGAATGACCTCTTCGGGGGATCGGACCGCTATTACACGAATGGGCTGCTGCTCACCTGGCGCTCGCCCTCGGAGGACCTGCCCTGGGCGCTGAGCCTGCTGGACCGTGCGATCGACCGGGCCATCGAGCCCGGTCAGCTCCGCTGGGGCCTGTCCTTCGGGCAGAACATGTACACGCCGCAGGACACGTCGCGCCGCAGCCCGGATCCGCGGGACCGGCCCTATGCGGGCTACCTTTACGGCGCGGCGAGCCTGACCCGCAGCACCGAGCGTACGCAGACCCTGGCCGAGGTGCAGCTCGGCGTCGTCGGTCCCTCCGCGCTCGGCGAGTTCGTGCAGAACAACTACCACGACCTGCTG
>DATCMG010000835.1:0-3097 GCA_036563555.1 Roseomonas sp.
CCCAGGCGGAGAAGGTCGCCTTCATCGAAAAGGCAACGGGGCTTCACGCCTCCATGCTGCCGCGTGAGCGCCAGCGCGAGGCGCTCGGCAGCGACCATTATCACGGCGGCATGCTGGCCGAGGCCACGGGCAGCCTGCATCCCGGCAAATACGCGCGCGGCCTCGCTGCGGCCGCCGCGGCGGCGGGTGCGACACTCGTGGATTCCACCCGCGTCGAGGGCATCGCGCCGGAGGGTGGCGGCTTCGCCCTGCGCAGCTCGCGCGGCACGCTGCGCGCCGATGCCGTGCTGGTCACCACCAACGGCTATTCCCTCGACGCTCAGGGCGGCAGCGCCATGCCCTGGCTCGCACGGCGGCTGATTCCCGTCGGCTCCTACATCATTGCCACCGAGCCGCTTCCGACCGGGACGATCGACCGGCTCTTCCCGGGCCGGCGCATGATCAGCGACACGAAGCGCGTGCTGAACTATTTCCGCCCCTCGCCGGACGGCACGCGCGTGCTCTGGGGCGGCCGCGCCTCCTTCGGCCCCACCACGCCCGAGATCGCCGCGCCGGTGCTGCACGGCTTCATGACGGACGTCTTCCCCGAGTTGAGGAGGGTCCGCATCACCCATTCCTGGACCGGCAACGTCGCCTTCACCTTCGATTTCCTGCCGCATCTCGGCACGCAGAACGGCATCCATTACGCGGCAGGCTGCCAGGGCTCGGGCGTCGCCATGGCCAGCTACCTCGGCCATCGCGCCGGGCTGCGAATCGCGGGGGCGGAGAACGAGTCCTTCGCCCTGGCCGACCTGCCCTTCCCCACCGCCCCCACCTATGGCGGCCGCCCCTGGTTCCTGCCCCTGGTCGGCGGCTGGTACAGGCTGCGCGACCGCATGGACCGGATCGCCGCCTGACATGCCCGCCCCAGACCTGATCCTGCTCAACGGCCGCATCGCCACCATGGCTGACGGCGGCGACTGCACCGCCTTCGCCGTGCTGGACGGCAAGTTCGCCGCAACCGGCGACGATGCCACGATCCGCTCGCTCGCCGGTCCCGGAACCCGGACACTGGATGCCGGGGGCCGTCGCGTCATTCCCGGCATCATCGACGGCCATAACCACCCCGATGCCTATGCCGTCCGGTTGCGCGGCTGGACACTCCTCTCGCCCGATCGCGTCACGAGCCGCGCCGCCCTGCTCTCCACCATCCAGGCACGCTGCGCCGAACTCCCGCCCGGCCGCTGGTTCGCCGGCTACCGCCTGAACGAACGCGCCAGCGGCGGCTATCCCAGCCTCGCCGAACTCGACGAAGCCACCGGCGGCCGCCCGCTCTTCATCCTCCGCACCGACGGCCATCTCGGCCTTGCCAACTCCGCGGCCTTCGAGGCCTGCGGCATCAACCCGGACGCACCCGATCCGCCCTTCGGCCGCTTCGACCGCGCGGATGGCCGCTTCACCGGCCTGGTGCGGGAAACCGCCGCCCATGTCTTCCTCAACGCCGTCCACGGTCAGGACACGGAGGAGGACATCGCCGAGGGCATGGAGATGGTGCAGGACGAGTGCCTGTCCCACGGCATCACCTCCATCGCGAACTCCCTCTGCCCCTCCAAGGCCATCCGTGCCTATCAGCGGATGAAACGGGACGGGCGCTGGCGGCTGCGGATGGGCATCATCGCCTCGGGGCGCGAGGATGGGCTGATCGAGGCCCTGATCGCGTCCGGCATCCAGTCAGGCTTCGGCGATTCCACCCTGCGCCTGATCGGCGTGGAATGGTGCCCGGACTGCTCGACCTCCGGCCGCACCGCCGCCTATTACGCGCCCTATCGCGGCACCCCCGTGCCGGGCGAGCCCATCCCCAACACCGGCATGCTGCTCTATGAGCGCGACGACCTCACGCGGCGCGCCACCGCGGCCCACAAGGCCGGGTTGCAGGTGATGATCGAGGGCGTCGGCGACCGCGGCATCGATTTCGCCCTCGATGTGATGGAGGCGGCGCTGGCCGCCCACCCCGTCGCGGACCATCGCATGCGCGTCGAGCACTGCTGCAACGTCACGCCCGAAATCCTCGCCCGGCTGAAACGTGGCGGTTTCGTGGACAGCTCCGCCACCGGCTTCATGGATGAGCTGGGCGAAGCCTATGTCGCCCATCGCGGCCAGGAGGAGATGGCCCGCATGTGGCCACACCGGTCCCTGATCGATGCGGGGGTGCCGGCCCCCGGCCATTCGGACTTCGCGGTCTGCCGGGTGAACCCCTTCACCGCCCTTGGTGCCATGATTACCCGGCGCACCACCACCGGCGCCGACCTCGACGCGCGCGAGGCCATCACCCCGCGCGAAGCACTGGCCGCCTACACCACCCTCGCCGCCTGGGCGCAGCGGGAAGAGCATGAGAAGGGCCGAATCGCGCCTGGCCTCCTGGCCGATTTCGCCATCCTCGACACGGACATCCTGGAATGCGACCCCGCCGCCATCGCATCCACCCGCGTGCTCTCCACCCATGTCGGCGGGGTGGAACGCTTCCGGGCCTGACCCGCCCGTCCCCCTAGCCAGCCGCCAGGATCGCCTGCCGCACCGACTCCGCCAGTGCCCGGAACTCGGTGGCCCGCGGCGACCGCGCCCGCCAGGCCAAGCCCAGCGTGCGCGCGGCCGGCTCCTCCAGCGGCCGCAGCGCCAGATTCGCGCCAGCCAACACCCCGCCCTCCACCGCAAGGCGCGGCAGCAGGGTCACCCCCAACCCGCTGGCCACCATCTGCACCAGCGTGTGCAGCGATGTCGCGGAGAAGCCCTCCCCCGCCCGCGCGGCCGGCAGCCGGCAGGCGGCCAGGGCGTGCTCGCGCAGGCAGTGCCCGTCCTCCAGCAGCAGCAACCGCTCCGTCGCCAGCGCGCCCATGGGCAGGGCGGAACGCCCGGCCAGCCGGTGCGACTCGGGCAGGGCCACGAGAAAGGGGTCCTCCGCCACCGCCAGGGTCTCGGCCCCGGCCAGCCCGGCCGGCAGCGCCAGCAGCAACAGATCCAGCCGCCCGGCCTCCAACTCCTCCCCGAGTCGCGCCGTCAGGTCCTCCCGCAACCAGAGCTGCAACCGCGGATATGCCGCGCGCAGCGCAGGCATCAGCCG
>DATCMG010000839.1:0-6027 GCA_036563555.1 Roseomonas sp.
CCCTTTCTACACTTACCCGTGAGGTCACAAGCACCTCAGCAGCGGAGATCACAGGCGCCGCAGCATCAAGAAGCGATGCAAGAAGCCGATCCTTATTTGGGAAGCATTTGATGAAGTTGAACTCCCCTCCCGCTCAGCAAGGCGGGACGACGACCACATCTGTGCCCGCGAACGTAGCGCTCTGGACCGATCCCCTTGCGTATTGGACAGAGGAGCGCTGGATGGAGACAGCCAGGATGCTGCCCAACTTCGCTGACACGGCTCGTGTGACGGAGCACGCGTTCAAGACCTTCCGCACCTTGCTCATGGCCAGTCGCGCGGCAGCAGAGGCTATCTGCGATACAGCCCGCCGGCAGCAAGAGGTCGCCTTCGACATGGTGCGAGCTGCGTTCGCCGCGTGCCCCACGAGGATGGCTGATGATGAACCACAAGGGAGCGATCCTTCCTGGAAGCGCATCACGACCGCCTATGCCCAGGCCAATGCCCAGGGCCTGGAGGCCGTAAGGGCAGTGACGGATACGGCCTTCAAGGTGCTGCACTGTCAGCCCGGGCCGGCGTTCGGGATCAAGGCTGCCGGAGAGTTCAATCCGTGATTGATAGTTTTTTGCTGGGCACCGGCACGATCCGTAAGGATGCGGTCTCGCTCGAATGGCTCCATGTCGGTGCTCGCTTGCACCTGCGCCCGAAGGGCCGGAGCCGGATCGAGGTCCGCGCTCCGGACGGACGCGCCCTCGGTTGGCTGCCGCCCGAGGATGCCCAGGCGGTTACGGAACTGATGGATGAAGGCGCAGTAGCGACGGCCCGGGTGCGAGGCTTGATTCCGGCTTTCGGGCGGTCACGCGTGCAACTCGCGATCGAGGTTCAATGAATGGCAGCCCCGTAGCTTTCTGAGCGAGCATGCCTCGGAAGGGGGAGTCAGGCGATACATGCAAGATCATCAAGACTCCCGCCGCCCTGACGGTCTGGAGCGAGCGGTTGCCGAAGCGGTCGGCGCAGTGCTCAGACGCAGGGGCGCCGACCAGGATCTGGCTGAAATACTTCATCTCCTGCGCCGGCAGCTCGGGAAGGTTCTCGCCGAGGCGCCGGTCAGCGGTGATGCGCTGGATGAGATTGTGCTCCGAGCGCGACTGGCTTCGCTGTTCGACGCTGAGATCACCAGGCACGAGGCACAAGTCAGCTGATGGTCTGAACTGAACGCTCCCTGACTCCCGAGGCGTCGCACAGCCGGGCGGCCCACAGGGCGAATACTGGCAGGCTGGTCTCCGCCCCCCTCCCCTCCTGAAACGCAGCGACCCCGAGCCGGTTAGCTCAGGACTATCACCTGGCCCAGCCTGGGAGCCCGTCACATGCGGCAGGAGCAGCGCGCTGAGCGAGCGCTGGACGCACTCAGCTTCTTTGTCTCCGATGCCCGCTACGGACTCGGTGCCTTTCTCGGCGTCTATCTGATGACCGAGCACGGCTGGGACGCGGGAAGCATCGGTGCCGCGCTCTCGATCGGTGGCCTGACCGGGCTGGTGTCGCAGGCGCCATTGGGAGCACTCGTGGATGCCGTGCGGGCCAAGCGCGCCCTGATCGCAGGCGCGGTCGTGGTGGTCACGGCGACCTGCCTCGTAATTCCGATCGCGCCCCAGTTCTGGTCGGTCGCGGTGGCGGGCCTGGTCGGCGCGCTGGCCGGCGTCACGATCGGGCCAACCCTCGCCGCCATCGCGCTCGGTGTAGTTGGGCCTGCCCGCTTCGCCCGGCGGGCCGGACGGAACGAGGCTCTGTTCCATCTTGGGGACGGCGCACTCAGCCTGTTGATCCTGCTGACCGCGCCCTTCTTCGGCAGCCCGGTCCTGTTCTGGTCGATGGCCTTCACGGCGGCGGCCAGCCTGGTGGCGGCCGCGGCGGTTCCAGCACGCGCGATCAACCACGAGGTTGCGCGGGGCCTGCTGCCCGGTGACGCGGCGCATGCGGCGCGACCCTCGGCCTGGGGCGTGCTGCTGGCCTCGCGGCCCCTACTGGTGTTCGCGGGTTGCGGCGCCCTGTTCCACTTGGCCAACGCTTCCATGCTGGTGCTGGTCTCGCAGAAGCTCGCACTGCAGAATCTCGGCCAGGGCATCGCCCTCACGGCCGCCTCCGCCATTGCGGCGCAATCGGTGATGGTGCCGGTGGCGGCACTGGCCGGGGCGCGGGCGGATGCCTGGGGGCGTAAGCCGCTGCTACTGGCCGCTTTCATCGCGCTGGCGCTGCGGGGGGCGCTTTACACCCTGTCCGACAACACGGCCTGGCTGATCACGGTGCAGTTGCTCGACGGTGTCGGCGCAGGGCTGATCGGCGCGCTGTTCCCGGTCGTGGTTGCGGACCTCACGCGCGGCACCGGGCACTTTGCGGCCGCGCAGGGCGTGGTGGGCACGGTGCATGGGATCGGCGGCGTGCTCAGCATGGCAATCGCTGGCCAGCTGGTGGTGCATGTCGGGTACGACGCCACCTTCCTCACGCTGGCGGCGGTCGCGGCCCTGGGAGCTTTCCTGTTCTGGCTGGCCATGCCCGAAACCCGGGGCACGATGGTGGCGGCCACGACCGGCCGGAACGTCGTGGAACCTGCGGTTTAGCTACCGTTGTCGAAGCCGTTTTTCACCCGTGCGTTTCTGGAAGGCTGGCTGTTGTCCACCAAAACGTCGGGAGACTTCCCACAACGTACCACCATCTCCAGCAGCGGACCGCTGCAACCATGCGCCCTTCAGTATGGCCGATCACGAGTCCTCCGGTGCCCTCGGACTGGTTGACGCCTTGAACATGTTCGACAGGGTTTCCTGCATCTGCGCTGGGGTCCAGGGGGATAGAGGAAGCCAGGTGCGGAGCATCGCCTCGGGCGTAAGCTTCGTGATGACGTCGGCCATCTGCTGCCCAACCTTTGCCATGGCCGCGTCCTGCATGGGTTTGACATCGGGCAGGCCGAAAAAGTGGCGCGCTTCCTCCGGGGTACAGTCGACCTCGATGGTGAACTTCACCGCCTTACCTCCTCTCGATCTTACTTTTCCAGCACGTAGCGGCCGGGGGCGTCCTCCAGCGGCGGATATGCTGGGCTACCCATCGCCGGCGGAGCGGCCTTGGGGCCGGAACGCTCACGGAGCCAGGCGCTCCAGTCGGTCCACCAGCTACCGTCATGCCGCGCCGCACTCTTTCTCCATTCGTCGGCTGTGGCGGCAGCCGGTGCCTCCGCCGGCTGGATCCAGTAGGCTCCCTTCCCACCCGGCGGGTTGATGATGCCCGCGATGTGGCCGCTCGATGCAAGCACATAGCGAACTCGGCCGCCGGCGAGCTGCGTGACGCGCCAGGCCGCATCCCAGGGGACGATGTGATCTCTCTCCGCCCCGACGGCATAGATATCCTGGCGGATGCGGCCGAGATCGATCGGCTCTCCCTTCAACTTGATCCGCCCGGGCACAACCAGATTGTTCTCACGATAAGTATTGCGCAGGTACCAGCTATGCGCCGTCCGGGTCATCCGCGTTCCGTCGCTGTTCCAGTACAGCAGATCGAAGGCCGGCGGCTTTTCCCCCATGAGATAGTTGTTGACGACGTTCGCCCAGATCAGGTCGTTGGAACGCAGCAGGTTGAACATGTTCGACATCTCGCGACTGTCGAGATATCCGCGCTCCATCATTTGCTGTTCGATCAGGTCGATGGACTCATCACCCATGAAGACCGCCGTGTCGCCAACCCTTGAGAAATCCTGCAAAGACACCATGAACGTGGCTGAACCGAAGCGGTCATCACCCTTTGCGGCAAGCCAGGCCAGAGTCATCGCCAGCAAGGTGCCGCCGATGCAGTAGCCCATGACGTTGACGGTGGAACTTCCCGTGATGTCGCGTATCACATGGCTCGCTTCGAGCGGGCCGAGATCCATGTAGTCCTCGATGGTGATGCCATCCATCGACGCGTCGGGGTTCTTCCAGGACACCATGAACACGGTGAAGCCCTGTTCCGTCAGGTAGCGCACCATGCTGTTTTTTGGCTGCAGGTCGAGGATGTAGTACTTGTTGATCCAGGGCGGGAGGATCAGCAAGGGCGTCTTGTGCGCGTCATCGCCGGCGGGCGCGTACTGGATCAGCTCGATGAGCTTGTTCCGGTGCACGACCTTGCCCGGGGAGAGGGCGAGATTGCTCCCAGGAGCAAAGGCATCCGTGTCCACAAGGCTTAGGCGCCCGGCTTGCAGATCACCGAGGAGATTGCGCGCCCCATCCGCCAGACTCGCCCCACCGGTTTCCAGCGCCCTGCGCAGAGCGGCGGGATTGGAGAACAGCAGGAGGGAGGGGCTCATCGCGTCCACGAACTGGCGGAGATGAAAAGTGAGCCGCTGCCGCTCCGCTTCATCCAGGTCATCCGCCTTGCTCTGCTGGAGGAGCCAATCCGAAGCGAGCAGGTAAGCTTCCTTCAAGGTGCGGTAGGCCGGATTGCTGTGCCATTCGGGCGCGGCGAAGCGCTTATCCGCCGGCCGGCTTGCCGAACCGGGCGCGGAAGGCTCAGTGCCTCCCAACCAGCGCTTCCCAGCTTCGTTCCAGGCCTCCATCGCCGAGCGCCATAGCGCCACGTTCAACCTGGCGGCGGAGGTCAGTGCGTCGGCCGGGCGGCCCAAGCTGCGTAGCCAAACCGTACGAAGGGCCCGCACCACCTCCGCCCAATCGACCGGAACGACGTCGCGCAGCGGGTTCGCGTTCCACATGCGATCAATCGAGCGCAAGACCGGATCTCTGGCGAGTTGATCCCCAAGCCCAACTCCCGCATCGGCAAGCGGCCACGAGGCTGGATCGGCTGGCGGCACCTGCCGCCATGCACCGCTGCCTGCCCAGGGCTGACCCGCGCCCGACATGGCCTTGACCCAGGAGGTCCACATGCCGAGCAAAGCCTCCGGGCTTGGCGGAACCATTCCACCAAGGGACGGAACCGCCCCTTCGTCGCTCTCCCTCGTCCCGGGATGCGCAGGTCCTTCGGTCGGTGCCCTCTCTCCGGCCGTCTTCTCACTCGGCATGGCGCTTCTCCCTCAGTGCTGTCCCACGCTGGCTGTGCGCAACTGCGCTTCCCAGTGAAGTCGCGCCCCCGATCGTTGCAGTGCGGCGTGGAGGGACGCATATCCCGTCAAACGCGCAGCGGCCGCGGTTGGTTCGGCTGAAGCCGCTTTGCTGCGCTGCAGCCCGGCCACTTATCTTGGCCGTGCGACCCGGCCGGTTCTCCGCCACGACACCCTGCCCCAGCGTTTCACTCATGCGCTGCCTGTTTTTCTCGCGCGAATCAGCGCGCCTGGGTAAGCAGATCAACATCGAGCCGGAACATCACGGCCTTTCGCATCAGGAGTTCGCCCGAGGAGGCCCACCATGCGCATGAGCGGAAACTCTAAGCCGCCCGGAGTATCCAGCATGCTGCCCCAGCCGCCGCCCCGCTATGATGCGGTATCGCGCGCCTTCCACTGGATTACAGTGGCGCTGATACTGGCGGCCGCCACCCTTGGCCTCTGGCTCGGTCACGCGCGGCCGGAGGACGAGGCTTCCAAGCTGACCCTCTACAACATCCACGAGAGCATTGGCGTGACCATCTGGGCCGTGACCCTTGCACGCCTTGGCTGGCGCATCGGGCACCCACCTCCGCCGCTCCCGGCCGACCTGCCCGCCGCAATCAGGATCGCCGCGCGCGCCAACCACACTGCCTTCTATGTCTGGCTGCTGACCATGCCGGTGGTAGGCTTCGTCGCTACCAATGCCTGGGGCTTCCCGCTGACCTGGTTCGGCCTCATCCCGCTTCCAGATCCGGTCGGAAAGGACGTGCCGTTGGCCGAACTCCTGACCTTGATCCACCGGCTGATGGCCTGGAGCCTGATCGGCATGATCGTCCTGCACATCAGCGGAGCGCTGTGGCACCAATTCATCCGCCGTGACGGCACGCTGCGGAAGATGCTGTAGTCCTACTGTGCCATTCTCATCCGGAGATTGGATACCATGGGGGCCGTGGCCGTCGCGACTTCCACCACCATGGTGCTGTCACGCACTC
>DATCMG010000841.1:0-9775 GCA_036563555.1 Roseomonas sp.
TGGCTGAGCCCTGTTCCCAACCATCACCCGCAAGAGGAGAAACAGATGACTAGGACGATCAAGCTGTCACTGGCCTGAGTATCCGCCCTGCTGGCCGGCATCGCGCTGATGACGGCGCTCCACCGCCTCGCGTGGCCTCCGCGCCGGGCGTTTCCTGCATGAGGCCGGGATCGACTTCCGGCTCCTTGAAGCCCGCGACCGATTTGGTGGCCGTGTCCTTTCGGTGGGGTGGATGGCCGCGAGGCTGACGACGGCTTCGACCTCGGTCCCTCCTGCTTCTGGCCGGACATGCAGCCCACCCTGGCGGGCCTGGTCGAGGAACTGCTGGACCGAAAGATCCGGGTGAACCCCGTGAGCCCCGGCTCGATCGAGACTCCTATCCACCGAGGTAGAAACCAGACCGAGGAGGAGTTCTGGGCCTACACAGCGCGGGTAGGCGCGCAGGTTCCCGTCGGGCGCATGGGGCGGCCGGAGGAGATCGCAGCGGTCGTGCTGTTCCTGGCGAGTGACAGCTCAAGCTATATGCTTGGCGCAGAGATCGTCGTGGATGGCGGAAGAGCGGAACTGTGAAGGTCCGCTTTCGGCCAAACGCGGTGATGGCGGCTGAGCGCCCATTCCGGCCATACACGTGCAGTGGGCGCGTTCCCAAAAGCGGCCGTTACTGCCCATGCGGCACACGACCGAGTTGGATCGACGACAGATCCTGCGCCTCCCCAACTGGCAGGAGGCGAGGGGGTGGCGTTCGGATGGACTGGTTCGGGTCGCCACGCCAGGCGCACGCCAAGCGATCAGGCGGATGATGGTGGCTGTCCGTCGTCGAATGCTTTGGGACAGGTGAGGTGTTGAGCCAGCGTAGGCTCCGGCTCATCTGGATTGTAGGTTAGCCGGACCAGTTTCGGGGACAGGGTCATGCGGCATCAGACACATCGGCTGGTTCAGTCCACTCGCGCGCCGGATGCTCGGACGAGTGGTGCCCAGTCAGCCACCTCCTGGGCCACGTAGGCGGCGAAGCGTTCGGGCGACCAGCCGCGCATGGCTGGCGTGCCCATCTCCTCGATTCTGCGGTCGATGATCGGATCGGCCAGCGCGTGGTTCACGGCGGCCGACATGCGCTCAACCACAGTGCGCGGGGTGGAGGAGGGACCAAAAAGGCCGAACCAGGAATAGGCTTTGTAGGCTGGCACGCCAGCTTCTACCATGGTGGGCACATCAGGCAGAAGTGGGGAGCGCTCATCGGCTGTGACAAAGAGGCAGCGTACCTGACCAGATTGGTGATGCGGAACCAACAGCCCGTAGACGTCCTGCACGAAGTGAACCTCGCCAGTGATCAAGGCGTTGAGCGTCTGCGTGCCGGAGCGATAGGGCACGTGCTCCACCCGTGCGCCAATACGGGTGACGAAGTTCGCGTTGGCCAAGTGTCCGGTCGCTCCAACGCCGTTGGAGCCGTACTGGTACTTGCCCGGATTGCCCCGTAGCACCTCGATCAGCTCTCCGGCAGTCCGCACGTTCCAGCCCGAGGCGGTGACGGCGAGGACCAGGGGCACGAAAACCGTCGGGGCGATCGCGGCAAGATCCTTGACCGGATCATAGGGCAGGTTCGGGTAGAGGGCCTTCGCCACGCCGGTGGAGGCAAGGGTGGCATGTACAAAGCTGTGCCCGTCCGTAGACTTCGCCACGACGTCCGTCCCCACCGAGCTGCCGCCACCGGGGCGGTTCTCGATGACGACTGGTTTGCCCAGGAATTCGCTCATCCGTGGGGCTAAGAGCCGCATGACGATGTCGGTGCTGCCACCGGCGCCGTAGGGTACGACGAGCCGGATGGGCTGGGTGGGCCAAGGCCCCTGAGGCAGCCCTTGGGCCCGCAGCAGGGAAGGCATCGTCAGCCCTGCGCCGGAAAGCGCCAGTAGGCTACGCCGCTGAAGCAGCAAGCCGGATGCCGAACTTCCGCCGGCAGAAACTGTGTCACGCATGCTCGCCTCGCCTTCTCGGTTGGTTCCTAGCGGCCGCGCTGGCGTTCTTGTTGGGCACGAAAGTCGCGATGAGAGCGGCGCCCTTGCCTTGCGGAGTGGGTATATTGCGCCGAGCTGCGGCAATTTGACGAAACAATCTTACTGTTGGGTCCTGCATCGGGAGAATGCGACTGCAGATCTACACCCGTGAAGTGCTGTCTCCTTAGTTTCCTTCGGATGGAAGTCAGTATGAATTCCGAAAGCGGTTGATCCACCTCAAATTGATGCTGAAGCTATACCCTCCAGTTATCGATGCAGGGCCAGGCTGATCGGAAGCGGGACTTGTGTCGTGGCTTCTCGGCAGATCGCCTGCGCTATGTCAGGCCGTAAGTGGTAGGCGGTCGATCTGCTTTGCAGCAACCGATGCTCTATCGCGCTTCGACCGAGCTCTGCGATTCTCGGAGCAGAATCTGTTACCTTATACCTAAGGGTGCACACGATGCGATCAGAGCACGAAGCGACGAACCCGGAGCGGCGCGGATGACCTCTCGTGAACTGGAGATCTTTCACGCGGTCATGTCGTCCCGATCCCTGACCGAGGCAGCTATTTCCCTCGGAATCTCACAGCCGGCGCTGAGCAAGGCATTGAAGCGCTTGGAAGACCGGCTTCATATGCAGCTCTTCCGGCGGGTAAAGGGCCGGCTGCGCCCGACCCTGGAGGCAGAGAGCCTCTTCCCAGAGAGCGCGAGGTTGATCCGCGAGATCGCACGGCTGGGCCGCACGGCAGCGGAACTGCGGGGGGGCGAATCGGGGCTCCTCCGCGTCGCTGCCTCCGCGTCGCTGGGCATGTCGGTTATCCCCAGGATCGTGGCGGAGTTCGCGCGCGCCTTCCCTAAGGTCAAGATTGTCTCGCACGTCGTGCCGGCGGCCACCTGCGCGGAGCTTGTGGTGGGCAACCATGTGGATGTCGGCTTCTGTCTCTCGCCCATTTCCAACCCAGGCAGTGTCAGCCAGACCGTCGCCAGCGTACCCCTGGCATGCGCCCTGCACCGGGAGGATCCCTTGGCGCGGAAGGATGTGATCACGCCGCGGGACCTGAGCGAGGCGCGGGTGATCTCCTTCGGGTCCAACACCTATTTCGGCCAGCTGCTGGATGATGCTTTCGCGTGCGATGGATTGGAGCGGCCGCTGTCAATCGAGCTGATCACCTCTATCCAGGCACCGGCCCTCGTGCAGAGCGGCGCCGGCATTGCGATCGTCGATCGCTACATGGAGGGCGCGACACTCGCCGGCATTGTCTGGCGTCCGCTCCTGCCGCTAGTGATGTTGCCGGTTAACGTCATCACGTCCACAATGCGCCCAACGTCTCGCCTGACCAGCCGCTTCGTTGAAAGCTTCATCGCTGCGGTGGGCGCCGGCGATGTCAAGCCGCCACACGCTCCCGCGCGTCGAGGAACTGGTACCAACTCCCGAGCGCCGGCATGAACCAGGGCGTTCCGTCGTAAAGCGGGTGATGCGGTGGAAGGCCGTCGTCATAGGCGTTCACCGGTCCGTTCTCACCGGAAAGGATTTTCCCCGCCAGGCTGTGGCCCAAATAGGTCATCATCGTCACCCCGCTGCCCTGGCAACCCGCCACGAAGTAACGACCTTCACCACCGCCGATATGCGGAAGCCGGTCGATGGTCATCGCCACGCGCCCGCCCCAGCCATGGGTGATCTGGACGCCGCGGAGCTGCGGGAAGCGCTCGACCATGGCGCGGTACAGCAGAGTGCTGGTCCGGCGCTCGTTGAGCGGAAAGAAGGATGCCCGGCCGCCGAAGAGCAGTCTCCGGCCGTCTGGCGACAGGCGGAAATGGCTGATCACCCGCCGGCTCTCGGAGACGCCGGTATCGGCCGGCAGCACAGTCCGCGCCAGGTCCTCCGGAAGTTTGGCGGTCGCGATCATATGGGTTGTCACCGGAACCAGACCCCGGCGCAGCTCGGGAACCAGGCCGCGCGCTGCTTCCCCTGTATAGGCGTTGGTCGCGAAGACTACGCGGCCAGCCGTGATCACGCCTCCCGCGGTTTGGGCCCGGAAGCCGGCGGGAATGCGAATGACCCTCTGCACCGCCGTCGCGCCCAGAAAGCGCGCCCCCGCCTTGCGCGCGGCGGCGAGCAGGCCGCCATAAAATTCGGCAGGCTGGAGGTGCCCAGCCCGGCCAATCCAGGCACCGCCATGGTAGAATTTGGTGCCGAGCGCCGCCGCGGCCTCCTCGCGATCCAGCATACGCGCGTCGGATAGGGCGTGCTCATTCAGCTCCGGCAGTCGGGCCTGCCATCCACCGGCATGAGCTGGCGACCACAGCCCGTTGATCCGGCCTGTCCGGTGATAGCCGCAGCGGATCCCGTGGCGTTCGAGCAGTTGCTCGAACAGGGTGAAGCCCGCGGCTGCGTCCCGCAGCAACGCCGCCTTGCGATGCGCGGGCATCGGCTGCCGATTCGGGCCCTTGCCGACATTCACCCCGCCTGAGACCTGGCCCCCGGATCGCGTGCTAGCGCCCTGGCCCAGCGCGCCCGCCTCAACCACCAGCACGTCCTCACCGGCTTCTGCCAAGCGCAGCGCGCAGGCGGTTCCGGCATAGCCGGCGCCAATGATCAGCGTGCCGACTGGCTCCACAGGAAGCTCGCCCGGCGCCTCTGGTGGATGGAAGCCTCTCCACCACCAAGGATCAGTCGAGAACTCCTCGGCAAAGATGCTCATCCCGGGCTATCCTGCCTGAGCGAAGGTGCGGCGGATCACCGCCTCGGCAGGCTCGTTCGGGGCTGCGCGAACCGCGGCGAAGAGCGTGCCTTTCATCGGGGCTCGCCAGCTCGGCGGCAGGGTCGCCAGCAGTTCGTGCATCGTGGCATAGGCGGCCTCGGTCCATCGCGCCTCATGCTCTGCCCGGGCAAGCCCAGCGGCGAAGGTGGGTGGCGTGCGCGCGACCCCGCGGAGCGCCTCTGTCCCGGCAACATCCACCATATCTCCAGCGATGCTGACACCACAGTCTTGGCGCGCACGCTCCACCGTGACCAGTCCCGCCCGGACATCGCGCAGCACAGCTTCCGGTTCGCGTGTGAAGGGGTCGCCGCGGCCACCGCCAGCGGGCGAGACGATCCGCAGTATGTCGCCGGAGGTCAGGCGCAGCGCGTCCGTATTGCCCAGGTTCTTCTCACGCTCGGTGCCCGGGTTCAGGGTGAAGCTGCCCGAGGATCCCGGCTGGCCGCCGCCGGTACCCCAGGGCTGGAAGACGCTGCGGTCCCGGTTGCGCGCGGTGACGAAGGCGTCCGGAGCAGTGGTCCGGAACTCCATGACCTGGGCCATGCCGCCGCGGGTCGCGCCGGGCCCGCCCGTATCCGGCATCAGCCCGTAGCGCAGGATACGAACCGGTGCTTCGGCCTCGGTGATCTCGATCGGGCTGTTCTTCAAATAGGCGGCGTCGGCGCCAGCGCCGTCGGTGCCGTCCCGGTGGGGCATGCCACCACCACCGCCGACAATTGGAGCGATGGCGGAGATGCTGCGACGGCCCGTGCGGGGGTCTTCCGCAGCCATGTTGACGATGCAGGTGGCTCCGGCCGGAGCCGCCGGAAGGCGATCCGGCGCGGCCTGCACGAAGGCACCGAAGATGAGGCTGCGGAGCCGCCCGCAGGTCAGGGAACGCATGCCCACCGCCGCGGGAAAGCGCGGGTTCAGTACGCTGCCCTCCGGCACGCGGCAGGTAAAGGCGCGAGTGGTGCCGTAATTCAGCGTGATCCCGGGATGCAGCGCTGAAAGGACATAGTAGGCGCCCACCAGCAGCAGGGAATGTCGGGGATGCCCACCCGTGGGCACGTTCAGGGAGGAGAGCGTCTGGGGATCGGTGCCAGCGAAATCCAGCTCGGCAGCATCACCCCTGATGGTCAGCGTCAGGCAGAGGCGGAGCGGGTTACCGCCTGCCGCGTCCTCGTCGGCGTATTCCGTGAAGCGATACTCGCCATCCGGAATGCTGGCGAGTACGGCACGGGCCTGCGCCTCGGCATAGTCGAGTAGGTCGGCCAGGCCGTCCACCACCGTCTCCACGCCGAAGCGGCGCACGAGATCCAGGACGCGCCGCTCACCGGTGTTCACCGCGGCAACGAGCGCCTTCAGGTCACCCCAATTCTGATCGGGAACCCGCACATTAGCGAGCATGACCCGCACCAGCCCCTCGTCCAGTACCCCGGCGCGGTAGAGCTTCGCGGGCGGAATGCGGATGCCTTCCTGGTGCACCTCCGTCAGGGTGCGTGAAAGGCTGGCTGGTACCGCGCCGCCGACATCCACGTTGTGGATATGGCCGCCAGCGAAGGCGATGATCTGACCTTCGTGGAAGATCGGCTTCCACATGACGATGTCCGGCGAGTGGGTCGCGAGATAGCCCGAATAGGGGTCGTTCGTCATGGCGATGTCGCCAGGCTCGTAGCCACCGGGAACCAATCCCAGCGCGGCCTCGTAATCCAGGCCGGGATACCAAGTGGCGCCGAGGTCGATCGGCACGGCGCACGACTTCCCGCGGGCATCCAGCAGTTGGATCGTGAAGTCCTCCGTCTCCTTGACGAAGGTGGAATGGGCCGTGCGGTAGAGCGTCGTGGCCATGCTCTCAGCCGCAGCGCGCGCATGGTTCCGCAGGACCTGAAGCATGACGGGGTTGGTGCGCATCGGCGTCACTCCACGATGGCCGGTACCCGGGCGGCGTCGGACGTCACGGCAGCGCCCGCCGCCGCCGCGCCGCGTTGCAGGAGAAGGTTCCGTAGCCCATCCACCTCGGCCTGCCAGTCCGGCGGAACGAGGATGGTGCAATCGGCCTGCGTGACGATGGCTGGCCCTTCGAAGGCCGCACCGGGGGCCAGATCCGCGCGCTCGAAAAGCGCGGTATCCCGCCAGCCCCCGCCCAGAAACACCTGCGCCCTGCCGGAGGGCTGGGCGACCTTTGGCACCACTCCGGCCCTCGGCATGTCGATCGCGGGCGCGGGGCGGAAGGCAGAGGCGCGGAGGCTGACGACCTGCACGGGAGCGCTTTCCTCGGCATGGCCGAAGTTCTTCTCATGTGCCGCGTGGAACAGCTGGGCCAGCCCGGCGGCGTCCGTGTCGGCCGGCATCGGCACGGTCAGTTCGAAGGACTGGCCGCGGTAACGGAGATCGGCGGCGAGGACGATCCGGGTCTCGCCTGACCCGGTGCCGGCCATGGCCTCGGCGGCTTGCCGCGCCTCCGCTGCCAATTCGTCGAGTGTCGCGTGCATTCCGGGCCAGGCTTCCGCCTCCAGGGGCAGCAGCACCGTCCTCATCGTGTCCCGCCGGATCGGCGCGGCCAGGGCGCCCAGGGCGCAGAGCGTGCCGGGCACAGCAGGCACCAGGACGCGCGTCATCCCCGCAGCCTCCGCCGTCAGCGCGCCGAGCATCGGTCCCGCGCCGCCGAACGGCATCAACGTCAGCTCGCTTGCGTGCAGGCCGGCCCGGGCGAGAAGTTGCTCGATCGGCACCAGCATGCCGCTGATGGCTACGCTCAGCACGCCCTCTGCCAGGGCAGGGGTATCAATCCCGAGGCGCTCGGCCAGCGGCCGAGCGGCATCCTCCGCAAGGGCCGCGTCTGGCGCGATGGCGCCGAAGCCGAGCTCCCCATGCCCGAGAATGCCGCAAAGCAGGGCGGCATCCGTCACTGTCATCCGGGTGCCGCCGCGACCGAAGCAGGCGGGGCCAGGGGTGGAACCGGCACTTTCAGGACCGACCTGTAGAACACCTTGAGCATCAACCGACACGATGGAGCCACCGCCCTGCCCGGAGGAGGTGACGGCCACCGTGGTGATCGCGAGCGGAAACTCGCCGATCGCGTGGCCCGTGGCGAAGGAAGGTTTCCCATCCTCCAGCAGAGCGATATCCGCGCTTGTGCCGCCAATATCGAGGGTGAGCACCGCTGGCTCGGCAGCCGCACGCGCAACGACGCCGGCACCCACCACACCGGACGCGGTGCCCGAGAGCAGCATGCCCACGCAGTCGCGCCGGCCCGCCTCGGCCGTCATAGTACCGCCGGCCGAGGTGGTCAGCAGCAGCGGCGCAGCAATACCGGCCTCCTTCAACTCGGCTCCCACGCGGTCCAGGTAGACAGCGGTCCGGGGATGCACATAGGCATTCAGCACGGCCGTCGTCGTACGCTCGTATTCTCGGATGGCCGGCCAAATCTCGCTACCGCGGAATACCGTCATGGCAGGATCCAGCCGCGTGATCACCGCGGCCACCTGCTCCTCATGCAGCGGCTTGCGCCAGGCATGCAGGAAGGAGATGACGATGCCCTCGCACCCCGTGGCGCGTGCTGCGGCGACGGCGGCAGCGACATCCGCCTCTTCGGGCGCTTCCAGCGTTTCGCCCGTCGCACTCATACGTTCTCGGATGCCGAAGACACGCTCCCGGGGAATCAGCGGGGCAGGGCGCTCGCAGAACAGATTATAGGGGTCCGCCATGCGCAGCCGGGCGAGCTCGAGCATGTCGGTGAAGCCGGCTGTGGTGAAGAGTGCAAGGCGCGCGCCCCGCCGCTGGATAATCGTGTTCACGCCAACCGTGGTGCCGTGGACGAAGCGACCCACGGCGGAGAGGTCGAGCCTACCTTCCGCCAAGTGCCGTAGGCCTGCCGCCACATCCTGGCCGGGTGACGACGGGGTGGTGAGCACCTTCAGCGTCATGACCCGGCCACTGCTGGTGTCGAGCGCCACGAAATCGGCAAAGGTCCCGCCGATATCGACCCCAATCATCACCTGCATGCGGCACCTCCATGGACCGGCACAAACTGCGACCGATGAAGATTGCCGTCCACAAAAGGGTTATGCCTGGGCCATGCTCCCAGGTTATGGGCCGGGGCTGGAGCGCCGGGCCTTGGCGCGAGGTGGCGCGTCAGAAATGGGTGTTGGGGACGCTCATGATCCAGAACACCGTTGCCTCCTCCGCAAAGGGGTTGGCAAGCTGGTGGGGCAGGTGGCTCTCGAACTGGAAGCTGTCGCCCTCGATCAGCTCCGCACGCCGGCCATCCACAGTGAGTTCGACGCGGCCTGACATGACATAGCCTCCCTTCTCACCTCGGCCGAGCAATACGTCCTCACTGACGCCGCCCGGGGGCAGGGTGATGAGCATGAAGCGCAGGGGACTGTCGCCGCCTGGGGAAAGAAGCTCTTTCACCAGCCGGGTTCGCCCGACCACGATGCGGGCCCGCTGGTCGCGCCGGCGCACGAAATCCGGATCACCCTCATCCGCCAAGGCGGCTTGGCCGAAGAACTCCCATATATTCACATCGAGGGCGGTCCGTAGCCGCTGGATGGTCCTCATCGAGGGATTGGAGCTGCCGCGTTCGATCTGGCTGATGAGACCAGCGGAGAGACCGGCCTTGGCAGCCAGTTCAAGGATGGTCAGCCCGTGTTGGGCTCTCAGGGCACGGAGACGGGCGCCAACCTGCCTGGCGCCGTCCTGCAGGGGCAGGACCGACTTCGTCACCGTCATGCTGAAAAATCCCCCGATGGGTACCGAATTCCGATCTCGCGTTCATTATGATGTGTTGTCGCGATGGGGAAGCCAGCTGCCGAGGATTTGCAAAAGGTGTGCCTATTGAGTAGGCAGGCTGTCGATAAATCTGTCGAAAAGGCAATCTGGTGCTCGAGGGAAAGCCGAAATCTTGCTTGACCCGAGTTTCAGTATAATGAACCGTTGACTCTGTCCGCGGCTCGATCCCCGCGGTTGCGACAGAGGAGATCGGCATGAGCGACCCAGGCCATCCCGCCCAGGATCCGCAAGCGACGGCCATTCGGCGCCG
>DATCMG010000846.1:0-2972 GCA_036563555.1 Roseomonas sp.
GGCGGCACCGGTTCCGGCAAGACGACGATGATGAACGCGCTGAGCCGCCTGATCGACCATGGCGAGCGCATCGTGACCGTGGAGGACGCCGCGGAACTGCAGCTCCAACAGCCGCATGTGGTCCGGCTGGAGACGCGGCCGCCCAATCTTGAGGGCAAGGGTGAGATCACGCAGCGCGACCTCATCCGCAATGCCCTGCGCATGCGGCCCGACCGGATCATCGTGGGCGAGGTGCGTGGCGCCGAGGCCTTCGACATGCTGCAGGCGATGAACACCGGCCATGACGGGTCGATTTGCACCATCCATGCGAACAACGCGCGTGATGCCGTGACGCGCATCGAGAACATGGTGCAGATGGGTCTCGCCAACCTCCCGCCCCGTGCCATCCGGACCCAGATCGCCAGCGCCGTTGACATGATCATCCAGATCCAGCGCATGCGGGATGGCGGGCGGCGTGTCTCGCAGGTGGCGGAGATTTGTGGGCTGGAGGGCGAGGTGATCACGATGAATGACGTGTTCACCTTCGAGTATGACGGCGAGGACAGCGCCGGCCGCATCATCGGGCGCTGGGCGACGCCACGGCTTCGGCCGTCCTTCCAGGATCGGCTGGAGTATTTCGGCCTCGCCGAGGCGTGGATGCAGGCGCTGCAGGACGCCTGAGCATGCCGGCCAGCCCCTTCATGCTGTTCGGCATCGCCTCGCTTCTGGCCGCCGGGGCCGGGATCCTGGGGCTGCGGAGCGGCCATTCCCGGAACCTGCGCGAGCGGGTGCGGAGTCTGCGCGCGGAACGGGAAGCCGATGCGCCCGCCCTCCGGCCGAGCATCCGGGTCCGGTCCCGTGGCGGGCATCCGCTGCTCCGGCGCATGTCGGGCATCCTGGCCTTCAACCCCGAAATACCGCTGGCCATGCCGCTGCCCGTCGTGGCCGGGCTTTCGGTGCTGTGCGGGGCGGGAGCCATGTGGGCCGGAAGCAGCGCCATGGGCGGGGTGGCGGGAATCGCCACAGGCATTCTGGGAACGATTCTCACGGCGCGCATGATCTTCCAGGCACAAAGCCGTCGCTATGCCCAGGCCCTGTTCGTGCAGCTTCCCGACGCCCTGGGGCAGGTGGTGCGGAGCATCCGGGCGGGCCTTCCCGTGGGCGAGGCGCTGCGCGGGGTCGCACGCGAGACGCAGGAGCCGACCCGGGGGGAATTCGCGCAGGTGATCGGTGACATGGCGATCGGCCGTCCTGTGGATCAGGCGCTGATGCGGCTTCATGACCGGACCGGCGTGACGGAATATGCCTTCCTCGCGACCACGATCGGGTTGCAGTCACAGACTGGCGGCAGCCTCGCGGAGACGCTGGACAATCTGGCGGATATCGTTCGGAAGCGTGTCGGCATGGCGGCCAGGGCACGCGCGCTCTCGTCCGAGGCGCGTGCATCGGCCATCATTCTGATGATCCTGCCCTTTCTGTGCGCGGGGGCCATGGCGTTGATGCGGCCGGGCTATCTCGGCACCTTCTGGTATCACCCGACGGGCTTCAAGATGATGGTGGCGGGGCTGTCGCTGATGGCGCTCGGCGCCCTGGTGATCCGCCACCTCATCCAAAGCGTGACGCGGGATTGAGGGTGATGGCGCAGCAGATCCCGCTCCTGCTTTTCCTACTCGCCGCCCTCCTCTCCGGGGTTGGCGCAGCGGTCCTGCTTCTGCACAGCGCGGAAGAACGCGACCTCACCCTCCGCATGCGGGGCGTTCTCCGCCCGGCGGAGCGCGCGGGAACGGATGGCGGCCGGCAGGGCAGGCGTGGTGGGTTGCAGCTGCTCGGGGCGCCCTTTCGCCTGCTCGGGGAAATGCTGCGTGGCTACGCCATCCTGCCGCAGAAGGACATGGCGGAGCTGGAGCAGATCGTGGCCACGGCGGGCTTCGACGGGCGCCGGGCCGTGCCGACCTTCATCGGCGTGAAGGTGGCCATGCTCGTGCTCTGCCCGCTTGCGGCCTGGGCTTTCTGCAGCCTGGGTGGGTACACGACACAGACCGCCATCATGGCGGTGGCGGTCGCGGCACCAGTCGGCATGATGGCGCCCAATCGTGCGATGGGCATGATGCGCGATCGCTTTCATGCCGCGCTGCGCAAGGGTCTGCCGGATGCGCTGGACCTCCTCGTCGTCTGCGCCGAGGCCGGGCTGGCGTTGGACAGCGCGATCGAGCGTGTGGCGCGGGAACTGGCACCGTCGAATGCCGCGCTGGGTCTTGAGTTCACCATCCTGGCGCAGGAGCTGCGCATGCTGCCGGACCGGGATGCCGCGCTGCAGCGCATGGGGGAGCGCACGGGGGTGGAGGGCTTCCGCCGGCTGGCCAGCACCCTGGCCCAGACGCGGCGCTATGGCACCCCGCTAGCACAGGCCTTGCGAGTCCTGGCCGGCGAGATGCGCCAGGAACGGATGCTACGGATCGAAGAGAAAGCCGTCCGCCTACCAACACTTCTCGTGTTGCCGCTGATTCTCTTCATTATGCCGGCCCTGTTCATTGCTCTGATCGGACCCTCGATACTTGACTTGGCCGCGTCCCTGTGACCCTTGGCTGGCCGATGCATGCCTGCCGCGCCGTATCGATCCTCCTTTCGCTGGCGGTGACGGGCTGCGCCACGTCAGGGCAGGAAGCGCAGCGGACCCCGGCGGAATCGCGGCTGCGGGTCGCGCAGGTGGCCGAAGCCTCGGGGCAGACGGATGTGGCGTTGTCCATGTATGCGGCCGCGGTCGAGCAGGACCCGCGCGATCCTGTTGCCCGGGCGCGTTATGCGGGGGTGCTGGCGCGCACGGGGCAAATGCGGCAGGCGGAGCAGGTGCTCAACACGGGGCTGGCAAGCGGGACGGATTCGCGCCTGCTGGTCGAGCTTGGCCGGCTGCGGCTCCGAAGTGGCCAGCCTGATGAGGCGCGGGCGCTTTTCGCGCGCGTGCTGGAGAGGGATTCGCGGAATGCGGGGGCGCT
>DATCMG010000853.1:0-2001 GCA_036563555.1 Roseomonas sp.
AGATCCGCGGGCGCCTCAGCGCCCCGCCAGGCGATCACGCGCCAGTGCCGCCGGGGGCGCTGACCGTCGCCTCCTACAACGTCCATAAATGCGTCGGCACGGACAAGCGCTTCGACCCGGCCCGCGTGGCCGATGTGATCGCCGAGCTGAACGCCGACATCCTTGCCTTGCAGGAGGCGGATCGCCGCTTCGGCCGCCGTGTCGGGCTGCTGGACATGGGGGGGATCGAGCGGCGCACCGGCCTCCGCCTCGTGCCGCTCTCCATTATCCCGCAGGGGCATGGCTGGCACGGCAATGCGCTGCTGGTCCGCAGTGGCCGGGCGGTGCGGGTGCGCCGCCTCTCTCTTCCAGGGGGGGAGCCGCGCGGCGCGGTCCTGGTCGATCTCGAAATGCCCTCGGGCCAGTTGCGCGTGGTGGCGGCTCATTTCGGCCTCCTGCGCAGGCACCGCTCGCGCCAGGTCGACCACATCCTCGATTCCCTCTCCGAGGACGACCATGTCCCTACCGTCATGCTTGGCGATCTCAATGAATGGCGCCCGGGGCGGCGCTCCTCGCTGCGGGCGCTGGAGGGCAGCTTCGGCACGGCCCGCCCCGGCCCGGCCACCTTCCCCAGCCGGATGCCCCTGCTATCGCTCGACCGCATCCTCGGCCGGCCGCATATGCTGGTCCGGGCGCTCCAGGCGCATGACACACCGCTCGCGCGCATTGCCTCCGACCATCTGCCGCTGAAGGCGAAGCTGGACCTGACAGCCGCCTGTCCGCTGGCCGCGGCGGCCTGATGCAGCGCCCCGGCGGACCGGGCGGGGATGGGGGCGTCCTGACGGAGGACACCTCCCCCGCGGCTGCCGGAACCCGCAGCGGCGTGGCGCTGATGCCAGGCGGGCTGCCGGCCTTCGCCGCCCGTGTCGAGGTGGCGCGCAAGGCGACCACCAGCCTGGACCTGCAATATTACAACTGGCGCGACGACCTGACCGGCCGGGTGCTGGCGCGCGAGGCCCTGCGCGCGGCCGAGCGCGGCGTGCGCGTGCGCGTGCTGCTCGACGACATGTACGCGATCGGGCGGGAGCGCCTGCTGGGCGCGCTGGACGCACACCCGAATCTTGAGGTGCGACTGTTCAACGCAACCCGCTGGCGCTGCTTCGGACAGCTCGGCCTGGTGCTGGAGATGCTGTTCGGCGGCCGGCACCTGAACCGGCGAATGCACAACAAGGCATGGATCGCCGATGGGCAGGTCGCCATATGCGGCGGCCGCAACATTGGCGACGAGTATTTCAGCGCCTCCGGCGAGTTCAATTTCCGCGATCTCGACCTGCTGATCGACGGCGCGGCCGCCGGGGAGGCGCAGACCATCTTCGAGCGGTACTGGCATCACGGGCTGGCCCGCCCGGTCGCCGAGGTCAGCCACCTGGCGGAGCGGCGCGGCGGCTTTCGGGCGCTGGCCACCCGGCTCGATGCCGCCAGCAAGGCGCCCGAGGCTCAGCCCTTCTTCGACGGGCTGAGCGCCGATCCGGGGGTGGAGAGGGTGCTGAGGGGCGATCACTCCCACTTGTCCATGGTCCGCCCGGAGGACATCCGGATCATCGCCGACCCGCCGGACAAGGCGAGGGGGCTCGCCCCGGCCGCCGATTGCCTGGCCTCCTCCATCCTCTCCGCGCTGCGGGGCGCGAAGCGGGAGGCGCTGATGATCTCCCCCTATTTCGTGCCGGGCGAGGAGGGGGCCGCGATGCTGGAGGCCTTGGCGCGGCAAGGCGTGCGGGTCTCGGTCGTCACCAACTCGCTCGCGGCGACGGATGTCGTCGCGGTTCATGGCGGTTATGCGAGGTATCGCGAGCGGCTTCTGGAAGCCGGGGTCGAACTGTACGAGCTGAAGCCGACGGGCGAGGAGCCGGCGAGCGTCTTCGGCTCGCGTGGCGCCAGCCTGCACACCAAGGCGCTGGTGATCGACGGGGAGCGCGGCTTTGTCGGCTCCTTCAACCTCGATCCGCGCTCGGTCGCCCTGAA
>DATCMG010000856.1:0-2008 GCA_036563555.1 Roseomonas sp.
CGCGGATTCGCGTGTCTACCGGCGCACGATTCACCTCGGCCCTGATCCAGGAAGCCGCACTGCCACCCCTCGCCATCACATTGATCGGCACCGGCGAGGAGGGGGGACGCCTGAAGGAGATGCTAGAAGAAGTGGCGGTGATACACGAAGAGGACGCGGAACGCGCAACGGAGCGCCTGCTCGTGCTGCTCGTTCCAGGGGTGACGCTGCTACTTGGAGGCCTGGTGGCGGCCATCGTGCTGGCCACGCTGAACGCGATCCTGGGGGCCAATTCCGCGGCGATGGGCGGCGCGTGAGGGTACTTCGGATACTGGCCGCATCGGCGCTGAGCCTCGCCGCCTGCGGGGAGCCCGAGTTGCGCGGCACGGCCGCCTTCGACCGGGCGATGCAACGGCTGGAGGAGGCGCGGCAGCGTCCGCCGGACTATGTCCGTCCGGCCACCGAGAACCCATCCCTGGCCCTGTCCACTGCCGCCGCACCTCCCGCCGCCCGGCGGCGGACCGTGGTGGACATCGGTAGCCAGGCCCGCGGTCCGGCGCAGCCCGGTTCCCCACCAGGGGCCACGCCGACCGGCGGCGGGGCCGTAACGCTCAACTTCGTCGAGGCCGGGCTCGTGCAGGTGGTCCAGGCCGTGCTCGGCGACCTGCTCGGTGCCGGATACACGATCGACCCCCGCGTCAGCGGCAGCATCACCCTGCAGACCCAGCGCCCCGTGCCTCAGGAGGCTGCGCTGTCGCTGCTGGAATCGGCGCTGGAAGCCAATGGCGCCGCGCTTCTGCGGAATGACGGGAGCTACCGCGTCGTGCCGCTCGAGGGTGCGCTGCAGGCCGGCCCGCCGGTGAGCCTTCGCGCGGCCGGGGCCACCCCCGGCCCGGGCTTCGCGATCGTCGCCCTGCCGCTGACCTATGCGCGCGCCGCCGACCTGCAAAAGGTCCTGCAGCCGCTCTCCCCGCGCGGCGGCGCCGTGGTCGCGGACGAGGCGCGCAACATCCTGCTGCTGGCCGGCACCGGCGCCCAGCTCTCCACCTTGCTGGAAACGGCGCAGAGCTTCGACGTGGGCTGGATCCAGAACCAGTCCCTGGCCTTGCTGCCCCTCGATTCCGCGCCGGCGGCATCCGTGGCGCAGGAGATCAACTCCCTGTTCGGGGAGGGGAGCTCGGGGCGCGAGGCCTTGCGCGTAGTGCCGGTGGCGCGGATGAACGCGGTGCTGGTGGTGGCGGCGCAACCGCGGCAGCTCGATCGCGTCCGCCGCTGGGTGCGGGAACTGGATTCCGCCGGGCTCGGCTCCTCGCCGCAGCTCTTCGTGCACCGCGTGCAATATGTGCGCGCCAGTGAGCTTGCCGCCACCCTGCGGCAACTCCTGCAGGGTGGCGGGCGCGAAGCCGCCGCGGGCGGATCACTGCTCGCGCCGGGTCAGGCTGGCGTCCAGGCCGTGGGCGGCAGCACATTGCCCCTGACCGAGCCGCCCATCGGCGGGGCCGGGGCACCCTATCTGCAAGGCGGCGCCCAGGCCGGCGCGTCCCCCTCCAGCCTCATCCCGCCGGGGGGCGGCCCGGCCATCGCAGGCGGGCCGCAGCTCAACGGCGGTGCCGCGCGGGTGCCCGGCCTTTCGCCAGGCCTGGCGCAGGGTCTGCCAGGCGGCGACATCGGAGGTTCCTCCGGCAATGCCGGAGGAGCAGCAGGAGGCCTGCCCGCCGCCCCGGTCCGCATCGTGGCGGACGAGGCGCAGAACGCCCTGATCGTCTATGCCAGCCAGACCGACTGGCGGTTGGTGGAGAGGGCGGTGCTGCTGCTCGACCGCCCGCCGAGCCAGGTCGCGATCGACGCGGTGATCGCCGAGGTCACCCTTAACCAGGGGCTGGAATACGGGCTGTCCTGGTTCTTCCGCCTGGGCAACTTCCAGTTCAACCAGATCCAGAACAGCGGCGGCCAGGTGAGCCAGATCTTCCCGGGCTTCAACCTGCTCTATTCCGGCGGCGCGGATGCCGGCGCCGTGCTGACGGCGCTG
>DATCMG010000858.1:0-2918 GCA_036563555.1 Roseomonas sp.
ACATCAATTTCTCCGGCCTGTTCCCAGCGCTGTTTGCCAAGCGCATCGAATTCACCGTGAACCCGCTGAACATCACAGCCGAGCGAGCCGAGCGGATGCTCTACGCCGAGCCTTTCTTCGCAACGGGCAACGGCTTCATCATCCGTCAGAGCGATCAGATGACCGGATTCGAAGACCTCAAGGGCAAGGTCCTCGCCGTGAACCGCGGCACCATCTCCGACACCTGGGCAACGGAGAACGCCGCCCGGTACGGCTTCGAGGTGCAGCGCTACGACACCTTCCCCGACACCGTGCAGGCCGTGCTGACCCGCCGCGCCTTCACCGCGCTGAACGAGATTCCGACCACTGTCTACGCCGCCTCGCGCAACCGGCAGATCAAGGTCGGCTTCAAGGACTTTAACGGCCGCAATTTCAGCTACGCCTTCCGGCTTGATGACGTCGATTACCGAAACCGCGTGGAGGGCGTTATCGAGTGCATGAAGCAGGATGGAAGCCTGCGCGCCATGTATGAGAAATGGTACGGCGAGGCGCCAGCAGCCGGATCAGCCCTCGTGACCATCTACGATGGCTATGGCCCGCCCGGCTTCCGGGGTCACGACGCCACCCCGCACCCACTCCGCTGCAACTGAGCGGAAGCGGCCGGCGGCCACCTGACCTGCCTGACGCCTGAGGGTGTGACATGAACCAGCTTGCCGAGAACTACTTCAACCTCAGCGTCATAGGCAACGCGCTGCCGGAAGTGCTGCGTGGGTTTCAGGTCACCGTGCTGGTCTCGCTCTGCATCATCGCATTCGGCCTGATCCTTGGGCTTCTGCTCGCGCTCCTACGCTTCACACCGTTCCGGCCGCTCCGTTGGCTGGTCGCCGCTTATGTCGATGTATTCCGTACGCTGCCGCAGCTGGTCATCATCATCGTCCTGTACTTCGCTCTTCCCTATCTGGACCTGTCGCTGTCGCCCTTTGCCACGACCGTCCTGGCGCTCGGGGCCGTCCTGTCCGCCTTCGCCGCCGATATCTTCTATGCTGCCATCATGGCCGTGCCGCGCGGCCAGTGGGATGCCGCACGCGCCCTCGGCCTACGGACCAGACGTGTCTTCACCTTGATCGTGCTCCCCCAGGCGGTGACGCTCGCCATTCCCCTCCTGACCAACCGGGCGATCTCCATTGCCAAGGGCACTGCGCTCGGCTCCGCGGTGGCGCTGCCGGAGGCGCTGAGCAGCGCCCAGAGCGTCACCGCGATTACTGCTAACCCGTCACCCCTGACGCTGGCCGCTGCCTTCTACCTTAGCTTCTTCATTCCTCTCGTCGTGCTCAGCCGCTTCATCGAGCGGCGTACGACGCTAACTGCGTGAGAGGCGGCATGGATCTCCTCCTCGAGAACTTCGCGAATCTGGACAGCCTACTGCAGATCTATCCATTGCTGCTGCAAGGGCTGCGTCTGACAGCGTTGCTGGCCGCCGTGGCACTGCCGGTTTCCATCGTAGGCGGCCTCACGGTGGCGCTGCTCTACAGCTTCGGTGGCCGGGTGACCCGAGGCATTTTGATCGTGATCATCGACTTTCTGCGCGCCTTCCCGGTGCTCGTGCTTCTCGTTCTGGTCTTTTACGGACTGCCCTTTCTCGGCGTGACGCTGGGCAGCTTCACCGCTGTTGTTTTTGCCCTTGGGCTGAACAATACGGGCTACTTCGGCGAGATCTTCCGCGCGGGCCTGGCCTCCATCCCCCGGGGACAATCCGAGGCGGCCGCCGCCCTGGGCCTGAACCGGTTCCATATCCTCCTCCTGGTTATGCTACCCCAAGCGCTCCGCAAGGTACTCGCGCCTCTCGCGGGCAATGCGCTGGAGTTGATCAAGACCACGTCGATAGGCTCCCTCGTCGCTATGCCGGAGCTGCTGCGGTCGGCACGCGTGGCCCAGGAGCAGACCTACAACCCAACCCCGCTGATGGCCGCGGCGGCGATCTACTTCATCCTGCTTTGGCCTTTCGCACGTTGGGTAGCGGTGCTCGAGCGCCGGGCGATAGCACGAGGGTGACCGATGGCCGTCCTTCTCACCGGAGCCACCGGCTTCGTCGGCCTCAACCTAGCTCACGAGTTCATTGCGCGCGGACAGACGGTGGTCCTTTTCGCGCATGCACTCCCACCCGGCGCGATAGCCCAGAGCGACTGGTTCAGCCGTGCCATTTTCGTGCGGGGTGACATCCGTTCGGAGGCCGACATTGGCCGCGCTTTCGCGGCGGCTCCAATCTCCGAGGTCATTCACGCCGCGGCACTGACACCCGACGCCCAGACCGAGGCGGAACAGCCCGCCGCGATCGTCGAGGTGAACCTTGTTGGCACGACGCGCCTGATGCAGGCGGCGCGCCGTGCCAGCGTCCGCCGCGTGCTCGGTATAAGCTCGGTGGCTGTGTACGGTAGCGCGGCGCCAGCTCAGGGCGGTCGGCTCGAAGAGGAGGTGACCGCGCCTCGGCCCACGAGCCTCTACGGCATCACCAAGCTGGCGGCGGAGCAGAGCCTGTGCCGCCTCGGGGCGCTCTACGGCATTGGGACCGTCGTGGTTCGACTCGGGCCGTGCTTCGGGATCCGGGAGTACCCGTCGGGCGATCGGCCAATGATGTCACCGCATTGGCAATGCGCGGAGGCACTGATCGCCGGACAGCAATGTATCCTACCAAGACCTATGGCCGGAGACTGGATAGATGCAGGCGAGGCAGCCGAAGCCATCGCGAATCTTCTCGCGACGCCAGATCTCTCCGACACGCTGTTTAACCTCGGTGGTGGAGCGGTGACGACCGCCATCGACTGGTGCGAGGCGCTGACGGCGCTGCGCCCGGAGTTCCGCTGGCGTGTCGATGAGGAGGCCGCGACGATCCGCTACGGTCTCGAGCGCGACCGGGCCCCGATGGACACGGCCCGCCTGAA
>DATCMG010000862.1:0-2795 GCA_036563555.1 Roseomonas sp.
CCGCAACGCGCTCGCGATGATCCGCAACGCGGGCATCGAGCCGCATGTGGTCGAGTACCTGAAGACGCCACCCGCCCGCGCGCTGCTGGTCCAGCTGATCGCCCGCGCCGGCCTCACGCCGCGCGGCCTGCTGCGCGAGAAGGGGACGCCCTATGCCGAGTTGGGTCTCGGCGATCCCTCGCTGACGGATGAGCAGCTGATCGACGCCATGATGGCCCACCCCATCCTCATCAACCGCCCGCTGGTGGTGACGCCGCTGGGCGTGCGGCTCTGCCGCCCCTCGGAGACCGTGCTGGACATCCTGCCCAGCCCGCAGCGCGGCGCCTTCACCAAGGAGGATGGCGAACGGGTGGTGGACGACCAGGGCCGGCGCCTGACCTGACCGCACGCGCTGGAATCCACTGATGCTTGCCCTCGCGATCTTCATCGCCACCCTCATCCTCGTGATCTGGCAGCCGCGCGGGCTCGGGATCGGGTGGAGCGCCCTGGGCGGCGCGGCCCTGGCCCTGGTCACCGGCGTGATCGGCTGGGGCGACGTGCCCGCCGTATGGCACATCGTCTGGGACGCGACCTTCACCTTCGTCGCGCTCATCGTCATCTCCGTGCTGCTGGACGAGGCCGGGTTCTTCCAATGGGCGGCGCTGCATATCGGGCGCTGGGGCGGCGGCAGCGGGCGGCGGCTCTTTCCGCTCGTGGTGGTGCTGGGCGCCGTCACTACCGCGATCTTCGCCAATGACGGCGCGGCGCTGCTGCTGACGCCGATCGTCGTCGCGATCCTGCTGCGGCTGGACTTCCCGCCCGCGGCGACCCTCGCCTTCGTGGTGGCCACCGGTTTCGTCGCGGACACGACCAGCCTGCCGCTGGTGATCTCCAACCTCGTGAACATCGTCTCGGCGAATTATTTCGGCATCACCTTCGGCCGCTACGCGGCGGTGATGGTGCCGGTGAACCTGGTGTCGCTCGCCGCGACGCTGCTGGTGCTGTGGGCCTTCTACTGGCGCGCCCTGCCGGCGCGCTACCCGCTGGCCCGCCTCGATGCGCCGGCAAGTGCCATCCGGGATCCGCTGGTGTTCCGCGCCGCCTTCCCGTTGCTGGCCTTGCTGCTGGTTGCCTATTTCGTCCTGGCGCCGCTCGGCGTGCCGGTGGCGGCCGTGACGGGAGGCGCGGCGCTGGTGCTGCTGGCGCTTGCCCTGCGCGGCCGCGTGGTGCCGGTGGGCAAGGTGATGCGCGAGGCACCCTGGCAAATCGTGGTGTTCAGCATCGGCATGTACCTCGTCGTCTATGGGCTGCGGAATGCGGGGCTGACGGAGTATCTGGCGGGGGTGCTGGTCTGGCTCGCCGGGCACGGGCCCTGGGCGGCCACGATCGGCGCAGGCTTCGGCGCCGCCCTGCTCTCATCGGTGATGAACAACCTGCCGGGCGTACTGGTGGGCGCGCTCTCCATCGAGCAGGCGCAGGGCATCCCGCCGCTGACGCGGGAGCTGATGATCTACGCCAATGTCATTGGCTGCGACCTCGGCCCGAAATTCACCCCGATCGGCAGCCTCGCGACGCTGCTCTGGCTTCATGTCCTCTCGCGGAAGGGCATCACCATCACCTGGGGGCAGTATATGCGGGTGGGGCTCTCCATTACCCCGCCCGTGCTCTTGCTGGTGCTGGCGGCGCTCGTCCTTTGGTTGCCGATGCTGGGATCGCCCTGACCCTTGCCAGGGGCGGTTCAACCAACCGCACTCGCTTTCCGTGCATTTCGTTCTTCAGATCGCAACCTCACGCTGCCACAATCGGTCACAGGCGGGACATCGTTCCGTCGCAGCCGGGCCCCTCCAATACGGGGCTGAAAGGCGGAGGGCGCCATGGGTGACAGGCGGGAGCGAGGCGGACAGGGACGCGGCCTTCCATCCGTGGGGGCATGGGCCACGATGCTGACGCTGTGGCTCCCTCCGGGAGAACTCGCCTCGGCGGAGACGGCGTTGACAGGTGCGGGGCCGGGCGTGTTCCTCCCGCCTCCCTGCCAGGAGAGGCCCGCCGAATGTCCGTCGCCACCACCGGGGTTGTCCGCCCCTCCGGCCGCGCCCCCGACCAGCTCCGAGTCCTGAAGCTCGAACCGGGCTTCGCCCGCCACGCCGAGGGCTCCTGCCTCGTCCGCATGGGGGTGACCGAGGTTCTCTGCACCGCCAGCGTCGAGGGCCGGGTGCCCCCCTTCCTGCGCGGCAAGGGCGAGGGCTGGGTGACGGCCGAATACGGCATGCTCCCCCGTGCCACCCATCGGCGTGGCGACCGCGAGGCGGCGCGTGGCAAGCAATCCGGCCGCACGCAGGAGATCCAGCGCCTGATCGGCCGCAGCCTGCGCGCCGTGACCGACCGCGCGGCGATGGGCGAGATGACCATCACCCTGGATTGCGACGTGCTGACCGCCGATGGCGGCACGCGCTGCGCCGCCATCACCGGCGCCTGGGTGGCGCTGCACCTGGCCTTCCAGCACTGCCTGCGCGCCAACATCATGTCGCGGAACCCCCTGGTGGATCAGGTTGCCGCCATCTCCTGCGGGATCCATGAGGGCGTGCCGGTGCTGGACCTCGACTATGCCGAGGACAGCGCCGCCCATACGGACGGCAACTTCGTCATGACCGGCGGGGGCGGGATCGTGGAGATCCAGGCGACCGCCGAGGGCGCGCCCTTCTCGGAGGCCGAGCTGACCAGCCTTCTGGGCCTGGCCCGCAAGGGCGCGGCGGAGCTGTTCGCGGCGCAGCGCGTGGCGGTCGGGCTATGAGCGGCGGCCGGGTTGGGAGCTATCG
>DATCMG010000863.1:0-2015 GCA_036563555.1 Roseomonas sp.
CCGGGATGGCATAGACGACGATCGGCACGAAGGCGATCACCAGTGCCACGGCGAGCATGGTCAGCAGATAGGGCCAGAGATGCCGGGTGAGGTCCGGCAGACTCGCTCCGCTGATGCCGAGCACGATGTAGAGCCCGACACCGAGCGGCGGCGTGAAGAGTGCGATGCCCATCACCGTTGTCATCACCGTGCCGTAGTGCAGCAGGTCGATCCCGAGTTCGCGTGCGATGGGCACGAAGACCGGGATGAGCATCAGCATGCCCGGAATGCCGTCCAGCAGCGCGAAGAGAACGAGGAAGACGAGGATGCTGAGGATCATGAACATGGTGCGCCCGCCGCCCACCGCTGCGATGAGGGAGGCGAGGGATTGCGGCACCTGCTCCACCGTCATCAGCCAGGCCAGGATGTTGGCGCCCGCGATCATCAGCATCACCGCGCCCGTCGCGACCCCGGTGCGGACCAGGGCGCGGGCGAAGAAGGCCGGGGTGATCTCGCGGTAGAGGATCGTGCCGGCGATGGCGGCATAGGCCACGGCGACGACCGCGGCCTCGGTCGGGGTGAAGAGGCCGCCCAGGATGCCGCCGAAGATGATGAGGGGCAGCAGCAGCGCCCAGAACGCGCTGAGCAGCGCCTGGAAGCGCCCGCGCCAGGAGACGCGCGGCTCGGGCGAGAGGCCGCTGCGGCGCTCCTCGATCCGCAGATGCACCATCAGCGCGCCGGCCATGATGATGGCTGGCAGGAAGCCCGCGGCGAAGAGGGCGGCGATGGATGTGTTGGTGACGCTGCCATAGACGACCATGGTCAGGCAGGGCGGCACCAGGATGCCCATGCCGGCGGCAGCGGCCACGATGGCCCCGGCCCGCGCGCCACTGTAGCCGCGGTCCTTCATGGAGGGGATCATGACCGAGCCCACCGCCGCCGCATCGGCGTTGGTGGAGCCGGAGATGCCGGAGAAGAGCATCATCGCCACCACCACCACATTACCGAGGCCCCCGCGCACATGGCCGACAAGGGTGGTGGCGAAGATGATCAGGCGGCGGGAGATGCCGCCAGTCTCCATCAACTCCCCCGCCAGGATGAAGAAGGGGATGGCGAGATAGGTGAAGCTGTCGATCGCGCCGAAGGTGCGGCTGGCCACGATGTCCATCGGCACGCCTTCCATCAGCCACAGGCCGATGGCGGCGGCGCCGCCCAGCGCGAAGGCGATGGGAGTGCCGATCACCACGAAAACGAGAAAGAGGGTGAGGACGGCGGTCATCCAACGGCTTCCGGCAGCGGTGCCTCGGGCTGCTTCTCGCGCAGAAGCCCGACAAGGAGGTGGAAAAGCATGAGCGCGGCGCCGAGCGGGATGGCCATGTAGGGCAGCGCCATGCCGATGGGCAGGGTGGCGGAGTCCTGCAGCGATGCCTGCGCGGTCTCGTTGATGCCGGTCCGCAGCAGGATCAGCAGGAAGCCCGCGCTGATGGTGAAGGCCATTGCCCGTGCGGCCAGGCGGCCGGCGCGGGGGAAGCGCCACAGCAGCGCATCGAGCACGTAATGCGTCCCCTCCCGCGTCGCGAGTGCGGCGCCGAGCAGGCTGACCCAGACGAAGAGGTAGCGCGCGGCTTCCTCGGACCAGATCAGCGGCTCGTTGAACACGTAGCGCGAGACCACCTGGGCGAGCGTCGCCCCTGTCATCGCCAGCACCAGAAGCGCGAGGACGAAGGCTTCCAGGCGCGCGAGCCAGGTGTCCACGAAGCGGAGAAGGGACGCCATGCCGATCAGCCGGCGGTCGCGACGATGCGATCGACCAGCGGCTTGCCCAGACGCTCCTCGAACTGCGTGTAGGTCTGGCGGCCGATCTCGCGGAAGGGGGCCAGATCGGGTTGGGTGACGGCCACCCCGGCGGCGCGGATCTGGTCCATCGCGCCGGCATCGCGCTTCCGGCGGTCATCCGCCACGGCCTTGCGTCCTTCCAGCGAGGCCTTGCGCATCACCGCCTTCAACTCATCCGGCAGCCGGCCCCAACCGCGCTC